>JBFXDF010000007.1:0-36244 GCA_050181375.1 Alphaproteobacteria bacterium | reverse complement strand
TATTCAACATCCGCGCGCGCTTCCCTGATGGTCCCATGCCAACCGGCGCGAGGGTCGGAGGCCGGAGACGCCTCAAGCTTGTATAAATGCCGCAGGATGCGCCGGATCTGCGAGGTCAACTCCCGGCGAAGCGACTTTCCCAAGCTCTCGATTTCCTCGGCAAGGTTCTCCCAGTCGAGCGGCAGGTTCGAATCCTGCGCCGCGCGGCGCAGCGCCGTGGCCTGCTGCTCGGTCCACCGCAGGAAATCCAGATCGTAGAGTTCGCCGGGGTCGGCCATGACTGCCCTATCGTTTCGAGTCCTCCAGCCCCCGTTACCGCGTCGGAAGCGACGATATTGGCGGATACGAGCGGGACAGAGCGCTCCGGTTGCGTTACTCCACCGTCACGCTCTTCGCGAGGTTGCGGGGCTGGTCGACGTCGGTGCCTTTCAGCACAGCGACGTGATAGGCGAGGAGCTGGATCGGGATCGCGTAGAGGAGCGGGGCGACGAACGGGGCGCAGTGCGGGACCGCGATGCCGAAGGCGCAGCGGTCTTCGAGCCGCGCGACGCCGGCCTGATCCGAGATCATCACGACGCGGCCGCCGCGCGCCATAACCTCCTCGACATTCGACAGGGTCTTGTCGAACAGGTCGTCGGGCGGCACCAGGACGATCACCGGAACATTATCATCGATCAGCGCGATCGGGCCGTGCTTCATCTCGCCGGCGGCGTAGCCCTCGGCGTGGATGTAGGAAATCTCCTTGAGCTTCAAGGCGCCTTCGAGCGCCAGCGGGTAGGACGTGCCGCGCCCGAGATAGAGCACGTCGCGGGCCTGCGCGATTTGCTCGGCGATCTCGCGCAGCCGCTCGTCGTGGTGCAGCACCTCGCTGGCGCGCGACGGAATTTCCGCGAGCTGCCCGGCAAGCGCTGCCTCGCCGTCCTCGTCGATCGTGCCGCGGGCCCGCGCCATCGCGACCGTGAACGCGGCCAAAACGGCGAGCTGGGTCGTGAACGCCTTGGTCGAGGCGACGCCGATCTCCGGCCCGGCCAGAGTTGGCAGCACGATGTCGGCCTCGCGCGCGATCGTGCTTTCCGGCTGGTTGACGATCGCGATGATCTTCTGCCCGGCGTCGCGGCAATAGCGCAGCGCCGCCAGCGTGTCGGCGGTCTCGCCCGATTGCGAGATCACCAGCGCCGCGCCGTCGCGCGGCATCGCCGGCGCGCGGTAGCGGAACTCCGACGCGATATCGGCCTCGACCGGGATGCGGGCGATGCGTTCGAGCCAGTATTTCGCGATCATCCCCGCGTGATGCGCGGTGCCGCAGGCCACCGTCGTGATCTTGCCGATATCGCCGAGCGCGAACGGCAGGTCGGGAAGATGCACGCTGCGTGTCGCCGGGTTGACCAGCGCGTGCAGCGTGTCGCCGATCACCGACGGCTGCTCGAAAATCTCCTTCTGCATGAAATGGCGGTAGTTGCCCTTGCCGATCAGCGCGCCGGACAGCGCCGTCTCGCGCACCGGGCGCGCCACTCTCTCGTTGCCGCGGTCGAAGATCGCGACCTCACGCGCGCTCACGACCGCCCAGTCGCCTTCGTCGAGATAGGTGATCTGCCGGGTCAGCGGCGCCAGCGCCAGCGAATCGGAGCCGATATACATCTCGCCGTCGCCGTAGCCGATCGCCAGCGGGCTGCCGCGCCGCGCGCAGATCAACAGATCGTGCTCGCCGGCGAACAGAAACACGAGCGCGAAGGCGCCCTCGAGCCGCTGGAGCGTGCGCGCCACCGCCTGTGCCGGGGTCATGCCTTGCGCCAGATGATGCGTCGCGAGGATCGCGACCGCCTCGGTATCGGTCTGGGTGTGAAAGCGGTGGCCCGCCGCGGTCAGCTCGCGCTTCAGCTCCTGAAAATTCTCGATGATGCCGTTATGGACGACGGCGACCCGGTCGGTCGCGATCGGGTGGGCGTTGTCCTCGGTCGGCAGCCCGTGCGTCGCCCAGCGGGTGTGGCCGATGCCGATCGTGCCGTGCACCGGCTCGCGCTCGATGCGCGCCGCGAGATTGGCGAGCTTGCCCTCGGCGCGGCGGCGCTCGATGCGGCCGTCGATCAGGGTCGCGATGCCCGCCGAATCGTAGCCGCGGTATTCGAGACGCCGCAGCCCCTCGATCAGCTCGGCGGCGACCGGCCGCTTGCCGATGATCCCGACGATGCCGCACATCAGCGTTTCTCCTGTTTCAGCCGCTCGCGCTCGGCGCGCAGCCTTTCGCGCAGCTCGGCGCCGCGGCCCGGTTTGTCCACCTGGCGGGCGCGGGCGATCGTCAGCGCGTCGGCCGGTACGTCCGCGGTGACAACGCTGCCCGTGGCAACATAGGCGCCGTCACCGACCGACACGGGAGCGACCAGCGCCGTGTTCGAGCCGATAAACGCCCGCGCGCCGATCGTCGTCCGCCATTTGTTGAAGCCGTCGTAATTGCAGGTGATCGTGCCGGCCCCGATATTGGTGCCGGCGCCGATCTCACTGTCGCCGAGATAGGACAGGTGGTTGGCCTTGACGCCGGCGCCGAGCCTTGTGGCTTTGACCTCGACGAAATTGCCGACATGCACGTCTTCTTCGAGCACCGCGCCGGGGCGCAGCCGGGCAAACGGGCCGACGATCGCGCCCGCCGCGATCTCGGCCCCCTCGATATGCGAGAACGAGCGTATCAGGACGTTGTCGGCGACCGTGACGCCGCGGCCGAAGACGACGTTGGGCTCGACGACGACATCGCGCCCGAGCCGCGTGTCGGCGCACAAAAACACGGTGTCCGGAGCGACCAGGGTCGCGCCGTCCCGCATCGCGCGGCGGCGCAGCCGGTTCTGCATCGCCGATTCGGCCGCGGCCAGCTCCTCCCTGGTGTTGACGCCGAGCACGTCCTCCTCGGGCGCTTCGATGGCGCGGCATAAGAGACCGCGGCGATTCGCGATCCCGACGATGTCGGTCAGGTAGAATTCGCGCTTGGCGTTGTCGTTGCCGAGCTCGTCGATCAGGCCGAAGGCATGGCCGGCGTCGATCGCCATGATGCCGCCGTTGCACAACCCGATTCGTAGCTCGTCCGGGTTCGCGTCCCTTGCCTCGACGATGCGGGCCAACGCGCCGTCGCGATCAAGCACGAGGCGGCCGTAATCCGCCGGATCGGCCGGCCGGAACCCGGCGACCGCGACGGCGGCCGCGGGAGCGCGGCGCCGCGCCTCGAGCAAGGCGGCGATCGTTTCGGTGGTGATCAGCGGTGTGTCGCCGTACAGCACGACGAGATCGCCGATCGGGCGCTCGCCGGCGAGCCGGTCGGCGAGGAGCGGACGCGCCATCCGGACCGCGTCGCCGGTGCCGCGCGGCGGAAACTGGATCGCGGTCGGCAGCGGCGCCACTTCGCGCGCGACGGCATCCATATTGCGGCCGATGACGATGACCGTCGCGGCCGGTTCGAGCGGGCGCAGCGCGGCGATCACGTGGCGAATCAGCGCCTGTCCGGCGATTTCGTGCAGCACCTTCGGCCGCCCCGAGTTAAGGCGGCTGCCCTCGCCGGCCGCGAGAACAACGGCGGCGAACCCGGGCAGGCTCATGGCCGCGGCTCCTTAAGCATCACCGTAAGGTACACGATCGCGGGTAGCGAGGCTGGCATGCCCGCTGGAAATTGCCAAGCCTCATTCGTGCTTACCGCGAACCGGCGGGTTCAATCGATTAAACACGCGATCCGCACTCGACGCCAACCCCGGAGGCCGGCAATTGACAAGCCATGCCGCCGACAGTCTGATCGGCGATCGGTTTGCGCAGGAGGGCAGGGTGGCCAGGTTCAGGATCGCGACGCCGGCGGGCGCCAGTTTCACGGTTGCCGGCGGCGACTACGGCTATGAAATGGAGGCGCTGACGCCGGTCGATGCCGAGATTTTCGAGATCCCGCCCGGGTCCGAGGACGAATTCGTCGCCGCCGCGCGCGACGCCGACGCGCTTTATGCAAAGGGACGGCCGATCACCAAGCGCATGATCGACGGCCTCGCGCGCTGCAAGATCATCGCGCTCGGCAGCGTCGGGGTCGATTCGGTCGATGTCGAGGCTGCCACCGCCCGCGGCATTCCAGTCACCAACTGTCCGGACACGTTTATCGAGGAGGTCGCCGATCATGCGATGCGCCTGATCCTCGCGACGCATGGAAGGCTGGTCGAGCAGGACCGGCTCGTGCGCGAGGGCCGCTGGGCCGAGGGGCGGCCGATGCTGCTGAAGATCCCGCGGCTGCGCGGCCTGACCTTGGGGCTGATCGCGTTCGGCCACGTCGCGCGCGCCGTCGCCGAGCGCGCCAAGCCGTTCGGTCTGCACATCATCGCTTACGATCCGTTTATCGAGGAGATCGTGATGGTCGAGCGCGGCGTCGAGCCGGTCAGCCTGCCCGAGCTGCTGGCGCGCGCCGACATCATCTCGATGCATTCGCCGGCGACCGCGAGCGCGAATCGCATGATCCGCGAGGAGCATTTCCGGCAGATGAAGAAGACCGCGATCTATGTCAGCACCGGGCGCGGCCCGACGACCGACGAGGCGGCGCTGATCAAGGCGCTCGACGAGGCGATGATCGCCGGCGCCGGTCTCGACGTGCTGGAGCAGGAGCCGCCCGGCGGCAACAACCCGCTGTTGCGGATGAACAACGTGATCCTGACCGCGCATGTCGCCTCGGCCACAGCGCGATTCGATCCGGCACGGCGGCGGCGGGTCGGGCATGAATTGTCGCTGGTTCTGACCGGAAGATGGCCGATGTCGTGCGTCAACCCGTCGGTCCTGGCGGGGAGCGGGCTGAGGCAGTGGCAGCCCGTCTCGATGGAGCGCGGCCCGAATTCGTAACATTTCCTGGCCGCGTCCTGATTTTGGCGGGATGGCATTGCGGGTCCTTCGAGACGCGGGCTTCGCCCGCTCCTCGGGATGACGTTCTTCATAATGTGATCGCGGATTTAAACGTCATGCTGAGGAGCGCTCCAACTGGAGCGCGTCTCGAAGCACGCGCGATGGGCCCGCATACCGCGCCCGCATCCCGGAAAGACAAGGGCAGAATTCAAATCGAAGGATGACCTGTTGGTTGAAAAAAGCGAGGGCCTATGGCAGAAGAAGAGCAGGGGAAGCTCAGTAGCGGGGGCATGGCGATGATGCCTTTCCGCCCGAGCCGCCGGGCATTGCTCGCGGCGGCTCCGTTGCTGGCGATGCCGCTGGGGGGCGGGATCGCGGCGCCGGCGGGAAGCGACTTCAATCAGTTTCTTGCCGGGGTGCGCCGTGACGCGATCGCGCGCGGCGTCCGCCCAGCGACGATCGAGGCCGCTTTTCAGCAGATCGCGTTTCTGCCGCGGGTCGTCGAACTCGACCGCAAGCAGCCCGAGCACAAGATGACCTTCGCGGAATATTTTCAGAAGGTCGTCACAACGCAGCGGATCGACGAGGCCCGTCAGAAGCTCGCCGAGAACGGGGCGCTGTTGCAGCAGGTGTGGCAGCGCTACCGCGTTCAGCCGCGGTTTATCGTCACATTATGGGGGGTCGAAAGCAATTTCGGCCGCACCATGGGCACGTTCAACGTGCCGGCGGCGTTGGCGACGCTGGCCTATGACGGCCGCCGCGGCACGATGTTCCGCGCCGAGCTTCTCGCCGCGCTGAAGATACTCGACCAGGGCAATGTCGCGCCGGGGCAAATGGTCGGATCCTGGGCCGGCGCCATGGGCCAGTGCCAGTTCATGCCGACGACGTATCTGACCTACGCCGTCGACTTCAACGGCGACGGAAGGCGCGACATCTGGAACTCGACGCCGGACGTGCTCGCGTCGATCGGGAATTTTGTTTCGCGGCTCGGTTGGCGCGGCGACGAAAGCTGGGGACAGGTGGTGATCGTGCCCGGCGGTTTCGATTCGCGCCTGGCCGGGCTGGACAGCCGCCGCCCGGTGTCCGAGTGGGCCCGGCTGGGGGTTCGGCCGGCATCGGCGACCGGTTTTTCCGGCGGCGATCCGGCTGCCTCGCTGGTCCTGCCGGACGGCGTCGGCGGCACGGCGCTGCTCGTCTACGACAATTTCCGCGCCATCAAAAAGTGGAACAACTCGAATTACTTCGCCGCAGCGGTCGGCTACATCGCCGACAGCATAGGCAGCGGCTAGTCCGGGAGCGGGCGTTCCGATGGGGGCGGACGCCAGGATACGCAACGGAGCCGCGCTGATCGCGATCGGGGTGTCGCTCGCCCTCTGCGCCGGCTGTTCCGGGCCCCGCAGCGCGTCCGACGCGAGCGGTTTCGGACGGTCGCGGGGCTATTACAAGGTCGGCGCGCCGTATCAAGTCAACGGCGTCTGGTATTATCCGCGCGTGGATTATGCCTATGACGAGACCGGGACCGCGTCGTGGTACGGCGAGGCGTTCAACGGCAGGCCGACCGCGAATGGCGAGATTTTCGATCTGACGCAGGTGAGCGCGGCGCACAAGACCTTGCAGCTGCCCAGCGTCGTCGAGGTGACGAACCTGCAGAACGGCCGCGCGCTGAAGGTCCGCGTCAACGACCGCGGTCCGTTCGCGGGGGATCGCATCATCGATCTGTCGCGGCGCGCGGCACAGCTGCTCGGGTTCGAAAGGGCCGGCACCGCTCCGGTCCGGGTCAAGATCATCAAGGAGGAAAGCATCAAGGTCGCCGAGGCGGCGATGCGCGGCGATGTCGGGCACACCCGGCTGGGGCAGGCGACCCGCCCGGTTCGCACCGCGGTGGCCGCGGCGGGGCCGAACCCGGGCGGCATCCGAGCGGCGCCCCCGGCACCGATGCCGGCTGTCGCGTCAGCCTCCGTCGCGGCGCCCTCGCCGGGACCGGCTCCGGCCCTGTCGCCGCCTCCCGGCGAACCGCCGCGGGTCGCAAGCGAGCATTTGGCTGAACCGGCCGAGCACAACGCCGCGCGCCGATCGACCTGGCCGGCGCTGATTGCCTCGGCGCAGGCCGCGCCAATCGCCCCGACGCCAAACCAGCAGCGGCCGGTTGCCGCGCCGTCCGCTCGGATTTTTATTCAAGCCGGGATGTTTGCGGTCGCGGAGAACGCGCAGCGGGTAAAGGCGCGCTTCGCGAGGACGACCGGTACCGAGGTGTCGCGCGTCAGTGTCAACGGCAATTCCTTGTACCGGGTGAGGCTGGGACCCGTGGCGAGCGAGGCGGAGGCGCGGCGTTTGCTTGGAGAACTCGCGGAAAGCGGGATTCCCGACGCGCGGGTCGTCGAGAATTGACCCGACGGGCTTTTGCCGGCGAGGGTTGGGGAGCAACCGGAGCCGTGCGATTGTCGTCAGAAGGGACTGGGGCGAAATGATTATGCGCTGGTTTGGCTCGATCGGGGCGGCGGCCGCGCTCGCGGCGATGACTTTTGCGACCGTCCCTGATATCTCGCCCGCCGTTGCGGCCTCGAAGCCGCGTCCCAACAACGGCGCCGCGGCCGACAAGGTGAAACCGCCGGTTTCGCTTGAGGCTGTCGGCCCGATCGACACGCAGGCGCGCTCGGCCCTCGTCATGGAAGTGGAGACTGGTACTGTTTTGCTCAACAAGAATGCCGACGAGCGCATCCCGCCGGCTTCGATGTCGAAGCTGATGACGGCATATCTTGTCTTCGACTACCTGAAACAGGGCCGCGCGAAGCTCGATGACGAGCTGCCGGTCAGCGAAAAGGCGTGGCGCACCGGCGGCTCCAAAATGTTCGTCCCGCTCGGCGAGCGCGTGAAAATCTCCGACCTGATACGCGGCATGGTCGTTCAATCCGGCAACGACGCCTGCGTCGTGCTGGCCGAAGGTTTGGCCGGCAGCGAGGCCGCCTTTGTCGAACAGATGAATAACGAGGCCAAGAAAATCGGCCTGACCAACAGTCATTTCGCCAATGTCGACGGATTGCCGAACCCGGATCACTGGATGACGGCGCATGATCTCGCGGTTGTGGCGATGCGCACGATCAAGGACTTTCCGGAATATTACGCGATCTATGGCGAGAAGGACTTTACCTTTAACAAGATCACGCAGGGGAACCGCAATCCGTTACTTTACAAGGATCTCGGCGCCGATGGGTTGAAAACCGGCCATACCGAGGAGGCCGGCTACAGCCTGGTCGGGTCGGCGAAGCGCGGCGATCGCCGGGTTCTGGTCGTGCTGAGCGGGCTGCCCTCGGCGAAGGCGCGCGCGCAGGAGAGCGAGCGGCTGATCGAGTGGGCGTTCCGCGAATACAACACGGTGCCGCTATTCACCGCGGGGGCGACAGTGGACGACGCTCAGGTATGGCTCGGCGAGCGGCCGAAGGTCCCGTTGACCGTGACGAAGGACCTCGCCGTGACCGTGCCGCGCAAGTCGCGCAAGGACATGAAGGTGACCGTCTCCTACGATCAGCCGGTTGCGGCGCCGGTGAAACAGGGCCAGCCTCTCGGCAAGGTGGTGGTGACTGTCCCCGACATGGCCCCGATGGAAACCCCGCTCGTTGCCGCGGCCGATGTCGAGCGGCTGGGTCCGCTCGGGAGGATCGCTGGAGTGGCCGGGCACATGATCTGGGGCAGCTGGAACTGAGCGGCCGGGTCCTCGCGACAGAAGCGGTCCGCGGCCGCTTCATCACGGTCGAAGGCGGGGAGGGGGCTGGAAAATCCACCCAGGTCGATGCCCTCGTCGCGACGCTTGAGCGCAGCGGTATCGCGGCGCTGCGCACCCGCGAGCCGGGCGGTTCGGCTGGCGCGGAGGCGATCCGCGAGTTGCTGCTGACCGGCGCGGCCGAACGCTGGGATGCGATGACCGAGGTGCTGCTGCTGAACGCGGCGCGGCGCGATCATGTCGTGCGCCTGATCCGGCCGGCGCTCGAACGCGGCGTGTGGGTCGTGTCCGATCGCTTTGTCGATTCGACGATCGCCTATCAGGGCTACGGCCGCGGTGTCGCGGTGGCCGAGCTGATGGCGGCGCACCGTCTCGCGGTCGGAGATTTTCTGCCGGACCTGACCGTGATCCTCGACCTGCCGGTCGCCGAGGGGCTGGCGCGTGCGGCGGGACGCGGCGTCGGAGACGACCGCTTCGAACGGCTGGATCGCGCGTTTCACGAGCGGCTGCGCTGCGGTTTTCAGAAAATCGCGGCCGACCATCCCGACCGCTGCGTGCTGATCGATGCGGGCAGCGATGCCGAGAGCGTCGGTCGCGCCATTACCGCGGCGGTGCGGGAAAGGCTGGCGGTCCGTCTCGTCGATGCCTGAACCATCCGAGGACAGGGCGCCGCCGCCGCGCGCCAATCCCGATCTGCTCGGGCATGAGAGCGCCGAGACGGCGCTGCGGCGGCTGTTCCGGTCGGGCCGCATGCCGCATGCGATGCTGATGACCGGCCCGCGCGGCATCGGCAAGGCGACGCTGGCGTACCGGTTTGCCCGTTTCGTCTTGGCGTACGGCGCGATGCCGACCGAATTGGCGGCGTTGGCGGGGGAGGGGGGAACACTGGCCATACCCGCCGAATCCGGCGTATTTCGCCGCGTCGCCTCCGGCGGGCATGCCGATCTGCTTGTCGTCGAGCGCGCCTACGACCCGCGCCGCCGCCGGCTGCGCAGCGAAATCGTCGTCGAGGACACGCGCGAGATCGGCGGTTTCCTGAGGCTGACAGCGGCCGAAGGCGGTTGGCGGGTCGTCATTATCGACGGCGCCGACGCGATGAACCGCAGCGCCGCCAATGCGCTGCTGAAAATCCTCGAAGAGCCGCCGCGCCGCGCATTGCTGCTGCTTGTGGCGCACAACCCGGGGCGGCTGCTGCCGACGATACGATCCCGCTGCCGGCGTTTTCCGATGATGCCGCTGCCGCCGCCGATCGTCTCGCGGCTGTTGGACACCTATCGGCCCGGCCTGCCGCGGGCACAGTCCGCCGCTCTGGTCGCGCTGGCGGACGGCAGCATCGGTCGCGCCCTCGAACTCGCCGAGGCCGGCGGTACCGATCTGTACCAGGCGGTCCTGACGCTGTTGTCGCGCGAGCCGGGGGTCGATCCGCTCGCGCTGCATGCGCTGGCCGACCGGCTGGCGCGCGGCGAAGCCGACAGCGCCTACCGCGCCGTCGACGAACTCCTGTCGCGATTGCTGGGTGAGGTTGCGGTCGCCGCTTCCGGCGGCGTTTCGGGCGACCAACCCTTGGAGGAAGCGAGCGGTGTGCTGCGCCGTCTCGCTGCCCGAGCGCCGGCCGCGCGCTGGGTCGAGCTGCGCGAGCAGGTAGCGGCGGGTTTTGCCCGCGCCGACGCCCTCAATCTCGACCGCAAACAAACGATCCTCGGCGCCTTTTTTGCCATCGAGCGGCTGGCCCGCTAGATGTCGCGGTGGGCCGCCGCGTGCCCCGCGGGACTGCGGGCCGCGGAGTTGCTGGACGAGATCGGCGGCGCTCCCATATGTCCGTGGTGGAGGGCCTCATGACCGCCGAACGTCCGTACTTTCTGACGACGCCGATTTATTACGTCAACGACCTGCCGCATCTCGGGCACGCCTACACGACCGTGGCGTGCGACGCGCTGGCGCGGTTCATGCGGCTCGACGGACGGAACGTCCGGTTTCTCACCGGCACCGACGAGCACGGCCAGAAGGTCGAGCGCTCGGCGCAGGCGCGCGGTCTCACGCCGCAGCAATTCGCCGACGAGATCTCCGGCGCGTTCCGCGACATGGGACGGCTGTTGAACATCAGCAACGACGATTTCATCCGCACCACCGAGCCGCGTCATATCGATGGCGTGCAGGCGCTGTGGCGCGAGCTCGAAAGCTGCGGCGAGATCTATCTCGGGCGGTTCGCCGGCTGGTACTCCGTGCGCGACGAAGCCTTCTACGACGAAAGCGAGCTTATTCCCGGCCCGAACGGCACAAGGCTCGCGCCGAGCGGGGCCGAGGTCGAGTGGCTCGAGGAGGAGAACTATTTTTTCCGGCTCTCGGCGTGGCAGGAGCGGCTGCTCGCGTGGTATGACGCGCACCCCGACGCGATCGCGCCGCGCAGCCGCCGCAACGAGGTCCTGAGCTTTGTGCGCGCCGGGTTGAAGGATCTGTCGATCTCCCGGACCAGCTTCAGCTGGGGCATCCCGGTGCCCGGCAACCCGCGCCACGTCATCTATGTCTGGCTCGACGCGCTCGCGAACTATATCACCGCGCTCGGCTACCCCGATGTCGCCAGCAACGACTTTTCAGCCTATTGGCCGGCCGATCTTCACATGGTTGGTAAAGACATCCTGCGCTTTCACACGGTGTACTGGCATGCTTTTTTGATGGCCGCCGGTCTCGAGCCGCCGCGCCGCGTCTTCGCACACGGCTGGTGGACCGTGGAAGGCCAGAAGATGTCGAAATCGCTGGGCAACTTCATCCCTCCCGGCGTGCTCGTCGACAAATACGGTCTCGATCCGCTGCGCTACTTCATGCTGCGCGAGCTGCCGTTCGGCAATGACGGCGATTTCTCGCATCGCGCCATGGTCGGCCGGTTGAACGGCGACCTCGCGAACGATTTCGGCAATCTGGCGCAGCGCGTTCTGAGCCTGATCAACCGCAATTGCGACGGCCGGATTCCCGCGCCCGGCGCCTTCACCGCAACGGATGAACGGCTCCTGGCCGAGGCCGCGGGCTTGCTGGATCGGGTCCGGCCGCTCGTCAACGAGCAGGCTTTTCACGTCGCGCTGGAGACCATCTGGCGCGTCGTCGCCGAGGCGAACCGCTATGTCGACGAGCAGGCGCCGTGGGCTTTGCGGCGCAGCGATTTGAACAGGATGCAGACGGTTCTTTATACGTTGGCCGAGGTTATTCGGCACCTCGGCATCCTTGTGCAGCCGTTTGTCCCCGCCGCCGCCGCCGCGCTGCTCGATCAGCTCGCGGTCCCCGCGGATGCACGCAGCTTTGCGGACTTGACGCGGAGCCTTCCGCCGGGACGCGCCGTTCCGCCGCCGCGCGGCATTTTTCCGCGATATGTCGACAGCGACGCGGCCGGGTGAGGGGAGGGGCATGCTGGTCGACAGCCACTGCCATCTCGATTTTCCGGACCTGGCGGGCGAACGCGAGGCGGTTCTCGCGCGCGCCCGCGCCGCCGGGGTCGTCACGATGCTGACGATAAGCACCCGCCTCGATGAGTTCCCGCGGGTGCGCTCGATTGCCGATTCGGATCCCGACATCTGGTGCTCCGTCGGCGCGCATCCCCATGAAGCAGCCGACCACATCGGGGTTACAGTGGGGCAGCTGGCGGTGCTCGCCGAGCATCCGCGCGTGGTCGGCATCGGCGAGACCGGCCTGGATTTTTATTACGACCACAGTCCGCGCGAGCTTCAGGAGCGGGTCTTCCGTACCCACATCGCGGCGTCCAAGGCGAGCGGACTGCCGCTGATCGTCCACGCCCGCGACGCGGACGCCGAGATCGCCAAGATCCTGCGGGAGGAAAAGCCTCCGGGAGGCGTTCTGCATTGCTTCAGCAGCGGGCGCGGCCTGGCCGAAGCGGCTCTCGATCTTGGTTTTTACATATCGATTTCCGGCATTGTCACGTTTCGCAACGCCGACGGGCTGCGCGCGATCGTGCGGGACGTGCCGCTCGACCGGCTGCTGGTGGAAACCGATGCGCCGTATCTCGCGCCGGTTCCATACCGCGGACAACCCAACGAACCGGCCTATGTCGCCGCAACGGCCGCGGCGGTGGCGGAGCTGAAACAGGTCTCGCGCGAGGAACTCGCCGCCGCGACAACCGACAATTTTTTCCGGCTGTTTGGGAAGGCGCGTCGCCCCATGACATGCTCACCTAATACATGAAGATAACCGTTTTAGGCTGCGGCGCTTCCTGGGGTGTTCCGGCGATCGGGCCGGATTGGGGCCGCTGCGATCCGGCCGATCCGCGCAACCGGCGGCGGCGCTGCTCGCTGCTCGTCGAAAGCCGCGGCGCCTTTCTGCTGATCGATACGTCGCCCGATCTTCGCGAGCAGCTGCTCGATGCCGGCGTCAGCCGGCTCGATGCGGTGCTTTTAACCCACGCGCATGCCGATCATCTTCATGGAATAGATGATCTGCGCAGCATCAATAACCTGATAAAAAAGGCGTTGCCGTTCCATGCCAGCCCCGAGGCGCTGTCCGAGGTGGAGCGCCGCTTCGGTTATGCGTTGCTGCCGCCGCCGGAGAAATCGCTGTACCGGCCGGCGCTGACCGCGCGACCGATTACCGGGCCGTTCACGGCCGCGGGAATGCCGATCGTGCCGTTTGCGCAGGATCACGGCTTCTCGACGACGCTCGGATTTCGCATCGGACGCATGGGTTATTCGACCGACGTGACCGAGCTCGACGAAACGGCGTTTGCCGCGCTTGCCGGGATCGACCTGTGGATTGTCGATTGCATGCGGCGCGAACCGCATCCGACGCACAGCCATCTCGCCAAAACCCTGGCATGGATCGATCGCGTTCGGCCGCGGCGCGCGATTCTGACCCACATGGACCAGAGCCTCGATTATCGCGAGCTGTGCCGCGAGTTGCCGGCCGGGGTCGAACCCGGTTACGACGGCCTCCGCGTGGAACTGCCCGATCCATGAGGGTGCCGTCGCGAATACGCCGTTAGTTTCCATAATATATCTTATGCGACAAACGGATCAGGCCCGATCGACTTGCCGTGGGCTGACGCAAGCCGCGCGCCGCGGTAGGATTGCGGGTCGGCCTTCTCACTCCGCGGTGAACTCGCGATGGAATTGCCTGCCGGGCTTCGTCTGAGCATCGCAGACCCGATCGCGTCGGACGATGTCGACGCGGTCGAGCGCGGTTTGATCGATTACAATGCTGGGTTCATCGAGCAAGACCCGATCGCGTCATTCGGCGTCCTGGTCCGGGGCGATGACGGCAAAGTCGAGGCCGGCCTGATTGCCGAGTGCTACGCCGGCTGGATGTTTATCAAGTACCTTTGGGTGGATGGCCGTTGGCGACGCGGCGGGATCGGACGTGCTCTGATGCTGCAGGCGGAGCGTCGCGCCGCAGCGCTCGGCTGCCGGTACGCCTGGGTCGACACGTTCTCGTTCCAGGCGCCGGAATTCTACAAAAAGCTCGGCTATCGCGAGTTCGGCCGGCTCGACTACCCGCCCTCGCATAACCGCATCTTTTTGCAGAAAATCCTGACCGCGGAGTAGCTCGTGCCGATGCGCCTCGAAGGATCCTGCCGCTGCGGCGCGGTGCGTTTTTCGGTCGACAGCCACACGCCCTACCCCTACCAGCGCTGCTATTGCTCGATCTGCCGCAAGAGCGCCGGCGGCGGCGGATACGCGATCAATATCATGGGGGTGGCGGCGAGCCTAAGGGTCGAGGGAAGGCGCGCGGTTCGGCGCTGGCACGCACCGATCGACGGCATTCCCGGGTCGGCGGCGCGCCATTTCTGCCGCTATTGCGGGTCGCCGTTGTGGGTCAGCGACGAGCAGTGGCCGGAGCTGATCCATCCATTCGCGTCGGCAATCGACACCGAGTTGCCGACGCCGCCGGCAAGCGTGCATCTGCTGCTGCGCGACAAGGCCACCTGGGTCGAGCCGCAGATCGGCCCCGGCGACGAGTGTTATGAGGGCTATCCGGCGCTGTCGATCGAGGAATGGCACCGCCGCCGCGGGCTGTGGATCGAGTGAAGCGATGAGCGGCGTGCCCGAGCGGCCAATCGACCGCTTGTTGGCGATCATGGCGCGGCTGCGCGATCGGGAGCGCGGCTGTCCGTGGGATGTCGAACAAAGTTTCGCGACAATCGCGCCGTACACGATCGAGGAAGCCTACGAGGTCGCCGACGCGATCGAGCGCAACGACATCGCGGCGCTGAAGGACGAACTCGGCGATCTGCTGCTGCAGGTCGTGTTCCATGCGCGGATGGCCGAGGAAGCCGGGCTGTTCGGCTTCGACGATGTCGCCGCCGCGATCGCGGACAAGATGGTGCGGCGGCATCCGCATGTTTTCGGCGACGCGGAGATCGCCTCGGCGGCGGCGCAGACCGAGGCGTGGGAGGCGCACAAGGCGGCGGAACGCAACGCGGCCGGACACGCCGACAGCGTTCTCGACGGCGTGGCGCTCGCCTTGCCGGCGCTGCTGCGAGCCGCGAAAATTTCGCGCCGCGCGGCGCGGATCGGCTTCGACTGGCCCGATGTGCGGGCGGTGCTGCCGAAGATCGCCGAAGAGACGGCCGAGATAGAAGCCGCCCTGGACGGCGCGCTCGGACCGGCCGCGTTGGAGGAAGAAGTCGGCGATCTGCTCTTCGCCGCCGCCAATCTGGCGCGCAAGCTCGATGTCGAGCCGGAGACCGCGCTGCGCCGCGCCACCGCGAAATTCGAGCGCCGCTTCCGCGCCCTCGAAATCCTGGCGGAACAGGGCAATATCGGCCGCGATCTCGACGCGCTGGAGGCTCTATGGCAGCAGGTGAAGGTCCGCGAGGAGCAAGACAGAACGCCTGGCGAAAAACTGACTATTCAATGCGATACAAGGGAATCTTAATGCAGCCGTTGACGATGCCGCAACCGGCCGAGATCGGCTTCCGAGAGGCGTACCGACAGATGGGCGGCCTCGGCGTCGTCGCGGCGGCCGAGCACCTCGCCGTGCTGATAGATCCACGCCAGGGTCTTCCCGTCGGACAGCGGTACATCGAGCCGCACCGCGCGGGCGCCGTCCTCGAGGCGGCGATCGATCAGCCCGAGCAGCGCCTCGCATCCCTCGCCGGTCACCGCCGATAACGGCACGGTTTCGCTGTTGCGCTGCGCCTGATTGAGCAGGCTGTCGCGCTCCGCCGGGTCGAGCAGGTCGATCTTGTTCAAAACCTCGATCAGCCCGTCCTCGGCAAGATGACCGAGACCGAGGTCGCCGAGCACCGCGAGCACATCTTCGCGCTGAGCGTCGCTGTCCGGGTGGTGCGCGTCGCGCACATGAACGACGATGTCGGCCTCGGTGACTTCCTCCAGCGTCGCGCGAAACGCCGCGACGAGATGGGTCGGCAGGTCGGAAATAAACCCGACCGTGTCCGAGAGAATGGCTTTCCGGCCGGATGGCAGGTCGAGGCGCCGCATCGTCGGGTCCAGCGTCGCAAACAGCAGGTCCTCCGCGGCGACCTCGGAGCGCGTCAGGCGGTTGAACAGCGTCGATTTCCCGGCATTCGTGTAGCCGACCAGCGCGACCACCGGGTACGGCACGCGCCGCCGCGCCTCGCGGTGCAATCCGCGGGTCCGCTTGACATCGTCGAGCTCCCGCCGCAGCCGCGCGATGCGCTCGCCGATCAGTCTTCGGTCGAGTTCGAGCTGGCTCTCCCCCGGCCCGCCGAGAAACCCGAAACCGCCGCGCTGGCGTTCGAGATGCGTCCATGATCGCACCAGCCGCGAGCGCTGGTACGACAATGCCGCGAGTTCGACCTGCAGACGGCCTTCATGCGTGCGGGCGCGGGCGCCGAAAATCTCCAGGATCAGACCGGTGCGGTCGATCACCTTCGCCTGCCAGCGCCGTTCGAGGTTGCGCTGCTGCACCGGGGTCACCGTCGCGTCAACGACAACCAGCCCGATGCCGTTTTCGGCGATCAACCCGCGCAGTCTTTCGACGTTGCCGGAGCCGAACAGCGTCGCCGGCACGGGACGTGCCAGCCGGACCGTCTCGGCGCATACCACCTCGAGATCGATGGCGCGCGCCAAGCCCACCGCCTCGTCGCGGCGCGCGTCGAGCGAGCGTCTTGGCGCCTCCAGGCTGCGGCCGGGGGACGATGGCGTCGCCGGATGAAGGACGAGCGCGCGGCGCGTCGATGGCGTCGCGGCGGTGTCGGTCTGGCTCAGAACTCGTTCGGCTCCTTGCCGCCCTCGAACAGCTGGATCGGCTGCGCCGGCATCACGGTGGAGATCGCGTGCTTATAGACGAGCTGCGAATGCGCATCTCGCCGCAGCAGAACGCAGAAATTATCGAACCAGGTAATGATGCCCTGCAGTTTGACGCCGTTTACAAGAAAGACGGTCACTGGCGTCTTGTTCTTTCGGACATGGTTCAAGAACACGTCCTGGACGTTCTGCGATTTCTCGCTGGACATGGGAAGTCTCCCACAATTCTTGGAGCCGGGCCCAACCGACTCAAGGTAGGCTTGGGTCAATGGAGGAGGTCTTTGTCGCGCCCTACGAAGATGGGCGCGGGGCCGCGATGCGCAAGCCCTCCAGCGAGCGAAACAGGCTCGCTTCGTCCGCGAAACACAGCCGGGGGGCAAACCGGGCAAACTCCCGGGCAAATTCCTCGGCGGGTTCCCGGGGGCCGAGAAACACCGCGACACAGCCGCTGTTTCCAGCGCACTCCATGTCGATCGCGGTGTCGCCGACAAACCACACCTCGTCCCCCGCGGGGACACCGCTCGGCGCCAGCGCGAGGTGGACCGGCTCGCAGGCCGGCTTGTCGAGCGGTGCGTCGCCGGCCCCGATCACGCTGCCGAACAGGTCGGTCCAGCCGAGCCGCTCGACCTCGCGCCGCAGCAGGTCGCCGGTCTTGTTGCTGACGACCCCGAGATAGAACCCCTGCCCCGCCAGATTGCGCAGCATCGCCTCGCGCCCGGGCAGCGGCGTCAGCCGCTCCAAGTGGATCGCGCGGAACCGCTCGAGATAGATGTCGCGCGCTTCTTCCCAGCGCTCGCCGAAATGCAACGGAAACGCCTCGCGCAGGCTGAGCCGCACCTTTTCGCGGGTCTCGGCGAGCGACCATTCCGGCCGGTCCATCGCGCGCATCAGAAAATTGAGCACCTCGTGGATCGTCGCCCAGGTATCGACCAGCGTGTTGTCCCAGTCGAACAGGATCGCTTTCGGAGAGCGGAGCTCGGCGAGCGCTTGCACGGCAACAGGCGAAATCGTCATGCCGGCGCCGCGGCGTGGGCCAGGTAGGCGGCGCGCAATGCCCGGGTCAGCGAACCGGGCCTGCCGTCGCCGATCGGGGCGCCGTCGATGCGGACCACCGGCAGCACGTCCGAGGTCGTGCTGGTCAGAAAGGCTTCGCGCGCCGCCTTCGCTTCCTCCACCGAGAACGGCCGCTCTTCGAGCCGGTATCCTTCCCGCGCGACGATGTCGAGCACGGCAAGCCGGGTCACGCCGCTGAGGATCGCGGTGTCGGCGGCGCGGGTCACCACCGCGCCGTTGTCGGTAACGATCCACGCATTTGTCGAGGTTCCCTCGGTAACCCGTCCGGCGCCGTCGACCTGCCACGCTTCAAAAACTCCGGCAGCGCGCGCAGTTTGTTTACCCAAAACATTAGGAATTAGCGCTATCGATTTGATATCGCAGCGTTGCCACCGGATGTCCGGAATTGTGACCACGCCGATCCCGTCCTCCGACTGGCGGGGATCGGGGCGGCGGCTCTTCTTCGCGGTGACGACAAGGACCGGTCTGGCCGATTTCGGGAAAGCGTGATCGCGGGGGGCGACCCCGCGCGTGATTTGAAGATAGACGCTCCCGTTGTCGACGCTGTTGCGGCGTACGACCTCGCGCAGAACGATCCCGAGCGCGGCGTCGCCGATCGGCGGCGCGATGCGCAGCGCGTCGAGCGAGCGGTGCAGCCGCCGCAGATGGGGCTCATCGTCGACCAGCTTGCCGCCGCGCACCGCAACGACCTCGTAGACGCCGTCCGCGAACTGGTAGCCGCGATCCTCGATATGGACCGCGGCCCGGCGGTGCGGGACGTAGGCCCCCGAGACATAGGCGATTCGGGACATCGGCGATCCCGCTACCGCACGCGCCAGGTTCGCCGCGGCCGGCGCACGGCGGGCCGACCCGCGCCGCGTCTCGCACCGGAGCCGGACATCGTCACGTCACCACCTTGAGCGCCCGCTCGCCGCCGAACACCCCGAGGGACTTCAGCTTGCGATGCAGCGCCGAGCGTTCCATCCCGACAAAGGACGCGGTGCGCGATATGTTGCCGCCGAACCGGGTCACCTGCGCGAGCAGATATTCGCGCTCGAAGACCTCGCGCGCGTCGCGCAGCGGCAGCGTCATGATCTCGCTGGCCTTGTCCCATTTGACGACGCTCGGCGCGATCGCGGTGATCTCGTTCGGCAGCATGTCGGCGCGCACCGGCTCCGCCGTGTCGCCCGGCGCCATGATCAGCAGCCAATCGATGACGTTGCGCAGCTGCCGGACGTTGCCGGGCCAGGTATAGGCCTGCAACGCCGCCAGGGAATCCTCGCCGAACTCGCGCGGCTGGATGCCCCCCGCTTCCGCGCCGCGCTGCATGAAGTGGCGCGCCAGCAGCGGGATGTCCTCGCGCCGCTCGCGCAGCGGCGGCACCCGGATCGGCACGACATTGAGGCGATAGAACAGGTCCTCGCGAAACCTTCCGGCGGCGATCTCGCTCGACAATTCGCGGTTCGAGGAGGCCAGCACGCGGACATCGACCTCGACGCGGCGCGACCCCCCTACCCGCTCGAACGTCTGCTCCTGCAGCGCGCGCACGATCTTGCCCTGCGTCTCGAGCGGCATGTCGGCGACTTCATCGAGAAACAGCGTGCCGCCATGCGCGCGTTCGAACGTGCCGACCTTGCGCGGCGAACCTCCGTTGCCCCCCTCCGATCCGAACAGCTCGACCTCCAGGCGGTCGGGGTGCATCGTCGCGCAGTTGATCGCGACAAACGGCCCGTCGGAGCGGCGCGAGCGGGCATGCAGCAGCCGGCCGACCACCTCCTTGCCGGACCCCGGCGCCCCGGTCACGAGAACCCGGCTGCCGGTCGGGGCTACCCGCTCGATCTGCTGCCGCAGCTGGTTGATCGCCGGCGAGGCGCCGACCAGGTCGATTTCGCCGCCCGCCCGCAGCCGCAATTCGGCGTTTTCGCGGCGCAACTGCGCCGCCTCGATCGCGCGCGCGACGACCAGCAGCAGCCGGTCGCTCTTGAACGGCTTCTCGATAAAATCGTAGGCGCCGATCTTGATCGCCTCGACCGCGGTTTCAATCGTGCCGTGGCCGCTGATCATCACGACCGGCACCGAGGCCATGTCGGATTCGATCCGCTGCAGGATCTCGATGCCGTCGAGCCGGCTGTTCTGCAGCCAGATGTCGAGGATGACCAGCGTCGGCTGCCGCGTGTGGATCGCCGCGAGCGCCTCGTCGCTGTCGGCGGCCTCGCGCGTCGCGTAGCCTTCGTCGCGCAGGATGCCGGCGATCATCATCCGGATGTCGGCTTCATCGTCTACGATCAGGATGTCATGCGCCATGGCCGACCGTACTCAACTCAGCTGCAGCTCGTGTTCGACGGATCGGGAAGCGGGCTGCGCGTCGGCGACGAACACCAGTTGCACCCGCGCCCCGCCTTCCGCGCGATCCGATAGCACCAGCTCGCCCGAGTGATCTTCCATGATCTTTTTCACGATGGCGAGGCCCAACCCCGTGCCCTTCGCGCGGGTCGTGACGTAAGGTTCGGTCAGACGCTCGCGACCGCGCAAAGGCAAGCCTTTGCCGTTGTCCTCCACCGCGACCGCGATCTGCGGCCCGATCGAAACGCTCACCGCGATATGACCGGGCGGCTCTGGTTCGCCTTCGGCGATTCGGCCTTCGATCGATTCGACCGCGTTCTTGAGGATATTGATCAAGGCCTGTCCGACCAGCCGCGCGTCGCAGCGCAGCGGCACCGGCCGCGTCTCGAACCGCGTCTCGAACGCGATCGCGGGGTGCGCGGTGCGTTCGAGGAACACCGCCCGCTCGACAATCGCCGCCAAATCCTCCGTTTTCAGCACCGGCGCCGGCATTCGGGCAAACGACGAGAATTCGTCGACCATGCGTCCGATATCCTCGACGTGGCGGATGATCGTGTCGGTACAGATCTGGAAGGTCTCGACATCGTTCTTGATGTCCTTCTGGTATTTGCGCTTGAGCCGCTCGGCGGAAAGCTGGATCGGGGTCAGCGGGTTCTTGATCTCGTGCGCGATGCGGCGCGCGATGTCGGCCCAGGCCGCCTTGCGCTGCGCCGATAACAGCTCGGTGATATCGTCGAACGTGACGACAAAGCCGCTGATTTCCTCGTCGTCGCGCTCCGCCGCGATGCGCACCAGCAGCGTGCGCGTGCTGTTCTGGCCGGCGATCTGCACCTGGCCTTGCGCCAGCCGTTCGGGGCGCAGCGCCGCCTGCTCGAGCAGCTCCGCCATTTCCGGCGCGAGTTCGGCGAGATCCTCGCCGATCGCCGCCTCGAGATCGATGCCGAGCAGCGCCGAGGCGGAACGGTTCGGTAGATAGACCCGTCCGCCGCGATCGAGCCCGATAACGCCCGCCGAAACGCCGGTCAGGACCGTTTCGGTGAAGCGGCGCCGTTCGTCGAGTTCCCGGTTGGCCTCGATCAGCTCGCGCTGCTGGCTCTGGATCTGGTTGGTCATGCGATTGAAGGCGCGGCTCAGCGAGCGCAGTTCGTCATCGCGTTCGCCTTCCGGCACGCGCGCCGACAGGTCGCCGGCGCGGATGCGGTCGGCGGCGCCGACCAGTCCGCTGATCGGCCCGGCTATCTGCGCCGCGTAGTGCACCCCCATCAGGATCGCCGCCGCGAGAAACAGCATCGCGACAAGAATGTAGATCACCGCGAACGTAATTTGAAATCCGGAGCGCTGCAGTTCGAGCCGTTCGTACTGCTCGGCCGCGAGATGGGTGTTCTCGCGATGCGCCAGCACCCGCGGTTCGATGTAGCGGCCGACATACAGGAACAGGTTGCTGAACTCATTCAGCCGGACCAGCGCGCGCACCCGCTCCTCGCGATCGTCGGTCATGATGACGATCTCGCCCTGCTGCGCGCGCCGCAGCGCGTCGAGGCTGATATCCTCGAACCCGAGGCCGAACACCAGACCGGTGCGCGCCAGCATCGTGCCGCGGCTGTCGAGGATCGCCGCCTCGGTCAACCCGCGCATCGCCGCCTGCGCGGTCAGGACCGGGGCAAGATATTGCGGGTTCAACTGCAGCGACGCCGCGTAGCGGTCGAGACCGGCCGCCATCGCGAGCGCGTCGGCCCGAATCGCCTGCTGATGCTCCTTGACGTAGGCGTCGGCCACCGCGACCGATTCGGAAATCGCGGTGCGCACCTTGTCGCTGAACCAGGATTCGACGCCGAAGTTGAAAAAGAGGTACGAAAATACCGCGACGACGATCGTCGGCATCACCGCGATCAGGCTGAACAGCCCGACCAGACGCACCTGCAGCCGCGAGCCGGCGAGGCCGCGGCGGCGCTCGATCCACACCTCGACGAGCCGCTTTGCGACCAGCGACCCCAGCGCGAGCAGCAGAACCAGATCGAGCTGCAGCAGGATCAGAACGGCGCGCGGGTCGGGGCCGAACGGCGGTGTGCCGGTCAGCGACAGATAGGTCGCGATGCCCGAGGCCAGCGCCGCCGCCGCCAGCACGACCGCCATTTTTCGCCACAGGCCGAACCCGCCGGCCCAGGCGCGGATCCGCCGCGCCAGGCTCATCGCCCGATCCCCACAACCTCAAACGCAGGCGCATCAACGCCGAAGCCGTTCGCCCCGGCTGCCGTGTACCGCGACGCACGCCAACAGCGGCGCAGCAATTCCGCTATTTTAAGCCGCGGACGACCGGGATGTCCAATTCACGGATCTTTTTGCGCAATGTATTGCGGTTCAACCCCAACAGATGCGCCGCCCTGATCTGGTTGCCGCGGGTTGCGCCCAAGGTCGCCACGATCAGCGGGCGCTCGACCTCGCGCAGAACCCGGTCGTACAGACCGGCGGCCGGCAAGGCGCCCCGGTGCGCCGCGAAGTAACCGTTGATATGGCGTTCGACCGCCGCCCCGAGCCCCTCCCCCGCGGCGGTTTCGGCGCGCGGCGCGTCAGCCGATAGCGGCTGCACCAGCTCCGTGTCGATTATCTCGAGACCGATCGTCTCCTGCGGGTACAGCGCGGCCAGCCGACGCATCAGGTTTTCCAATTCCCTGACGTTGCCGGGCCAGGGGTGCCGCCGCAGCCGTTCGATCGCCGCGTCGTCGACCGTCTTGAGCGGCAGCCCTTCGCGCGTCGCCAGCACGGCAAAATGGCGAACCAGCGCCGGGATGTCGGAGCCGCGCTCGCGCAGCGGCGGCAAGCGGATCGGCGCGACATTGAGCCGGTAGAACAGATCCTCGCGGAACAGCCCCTGCCGAATCAGCTGCGGCAGATCGCGGTGCGTCGCCGCTACGATGCGCACATCGGCCCGGATCGGGGTGCGTCCGCCGACCGCGGTGTATTCGCCTTCCTGCAATACCCGCAGGAGCCGCGTCTGCGCTTCCGGCGGCATGTCGCCGATCTCGTCGAGAAACAGCGTGCCGCCTCGCGCCTGCTCGAAGCGTCCGATGCCGCTTCTGTGCGCTCCGGTGAAGGCGCCTCGCTCATGCCCGAACAGCTCGCTTTCGATCAGCTCGCGCGGGATCGCGGCCATGTTGATCGCGACGAACGGTCGGGCCCGGCGCTTGCCGAAATCGTGCAGCGCGCGCGCCACCAGTTCCTTGCCGGTGCCGCTCTCGCCGGTGATCATGACCGTCAGATCGGTCCCCATCAGGCGGGCGATCGCGCGGTAGATTTCCTGCATCGCCGGCGAGCGGCCGATCAGCGGCAGCTGATCCTCGGGGTCGGTTTCCTGGGGCGGCGGCGGAGCCTTTGGCGCGCTCAGCGCCCGCTCGACGACGCCGACCAGCTCGCGCAAGTCGAACGGCTTCGGCAGGTATTCGAACGCTCCCCGCTCGGCCGCTTTGACCGCGGTCAACAGCGTCGTCTGCGCGCTCATGACGATGACGCGCAGATCGGGGCGCGCCCGCCTGATGCGCGGGATCAGGTCGAGGCCGTTCTCATCGGGCATTACCACGTCGGTGATGACGAGGTCGCCCTCGCCGTCGGCGATCCACCGCCACAGCGTCGCCGCGTTGCCGGTCATCCGGACATCGTGGCCGAGGCGCCCGAGCGCCTGGTTCAGCACCATGCGGATCGCCCGGTCGTCGTCGGCAACCAGAATCGTCGCACTCATCATCCGCCACCATCCTGCACGCTCCTGGCGGGCACCGCCTCGACCGGCGCGACAATCGGCAGAAACACCCGGAACACGGTGCGCCGGGGCCGGCTGTCGAACTCGATCGCACCGCCGTGATCGCCGATTGCCTTCGCCACCAGAGCAAGACCCAGGCCAGTTCCGTTGTGTTTCGTCGTGACA
Organism: Alphaproteobacteria bacterium; assembly: GCA_050181375.1. Classification (GTDB taxonomy): domain Bacteria; phylum Pseudomonadota; class Alphaproteobacteria; order ATCC43930; family CGMCC-115725; genus DATARH01. The sequence continues at coordinate 12,141 of JBFXDF010000007.1, read as the reverse complement.
AACGGGTCGAACAGGTGCGCCTTCAGGTCGTCGGGGATCCCGGGGCCGTTGTCGACAACCGAGACCATCAGCGGCAGGTGCCGCCGCTCGCCGCCCGGCCCGGCCAGCCGCAGACCGTGGCGATAGGCGGTGGCGAGCACGATTTCGCCGCCGAGCGCCGGCGCCGCCTCGGCGGCGTTCTTGACGAGGTTGAGAAAGACCTGCAGCAGCAGATCGCGATCGCCGAGCACTCCCGGCAGCGAGGGATCGTACTCCTCGCGGATCGCGACATGCCGGGCGAAGCCGGACTGCGCCGCCTTGCGCACGCGATCGAGGATCTCGTGGATGTTTACCTCGCCCCGGCTGACCGGCGCGTATCCGGAAAATGCCTCGACGCGATCGACGAGAGCGACGATGCGATCGGTCTCCTCGCAGATCAGCTGGGTCAGCTCGCGGGCCGCCGGGTCGGCGTCCTGTTCGAGCAGCTGCGCGGCGCCGCGAATGCCGGAAAGCGGGTTTTTGACCTCGTGCGCCAGCATAGCCGCCATCGCCGAAACCGAACGGCCCACGTTCAGATGGGTCAACTGGCGGTCCATCTTGTCGGCCATCGAGCGCTCGTGCAGCATCAGCACCAGGAGGTCGCCCCCCTCCCCCACCAGCGCGCCTTGCACGGTCGCCGAACACGGCGGAACGCGCGGCCTTTCCACCGGCACGTCGTGCTCGACGATCGAGCCGCCGGTGCGCCAGACCGTTTCGGCGAGCGCCAGGACCGGGCTGTGCGGCAGCAGCAGCCGGGCCAGGTTTTCGCCGACCAGCGCCGCCGCGCCGGCGCCAAAAAACTGCTCGGCCGCCGGGTTGACAAAGCGCACCGTGCCCTGCTGATCGAGCGCGAGAACCGGGCTCGGCAGCGCGGCCAGCAGCGGCGCCGGATCGGGAAACGCCGATGGACGCGTACGCGAGGCGGAGCGTGGGCGCTTCAGCGGCGCGATCATGACAATACCGGCGCCGCCACCCTGCCCTCCCGCGATTGCCAAGGCGAGCGTCGCGCCGCGGCCGCGTCGTCGTCATGCGTCGGGCCGCGCTCGGCGCTCCGCTCGATCAGCGGTTCGTAGAACGCGCGCAGCAGCGCCTCGACCCGCGCCACCTCGTCGGTCTGGTTCACGGCGGCGCGGAATTCCGCCGAGCCGGGCAGCCCCTTCGAATACCAACCGAGATGCTTGCGCGCGATGCGCACGCCCGGAACCCGGCCGTAATGGGTCAGCATGTCATCGTAATGGCGGCGGACGATCTCGTATTGCGCCGCGAGCGGCGGGTCCGGCCGGCGCCGCCGATGGCGCAGCCAGTCGATCACCCGCGCGATGAACCACGGCCTGCCGTAGCAGCCGCGTCCGATCATCAGCCCGTCGGCGCCCGATTCGGCGAGCGCCCGGTCGGCGTCGTCGAGCGTGGTAATATCGCCGTTGGCGATGACCGGGATCGACACCGCCTCCTTGACCTCGCGGATGAAGCGCCAGTCGGCGCTGCCGGCATAGAACTGGCAGCGCGTGCGGCCGTGCACCGTCACCATGCGGATGCCGCAGGATTCGGCGATTTTCGCCAGCCGCGGCGCGTTGCGGCTGCTGTCGTCCCAGCCGGTGCGCATTTTCAGCGTGACCGGCAGATCGACCGCCTTGACCGTCGCTTCGAGGATGCGCGCCGCGTGGCTTTCGTCGCGCATCAGCGCCGAGCCGGCGTGGCCGTTGACGACCTTCTTCACCGGGCAGCCGAAATTGATGTCGATCAGCCGGGCGCCGCGGTCGGCGTTGAGCTTTGCGGCCTCGGCCATGATCTGCGGCTCGCAGCCGGCGAGCTGCACCGCCATCGGCTGCTCCTCGGCGCAGCTTTGCGCCATTGTCAGCGACTGCCGGGTCTCGCGGATCGCCGCCTGGCTCGCGATCATCTCGGAAACGACCAGCGACGCCCGATGACGCTTGACGAGCCGCCGAAACGGCAGATCGGTCACTCCCGACATCGGCGCGAGAATGACGGCGTCCTCGAGCGCGAGGGAACCAAGCGAAATGCTCATCTCTTAATCAGATCGCTGAAATGCCCAACAATTAGGCGGCGATAGTACTCTGCTGCTTGCTGCACCGCAATATGGCAGGACCGTGGCACGCCGCTACGGTTCGTTTGCCTCGCTGCCGTCCTCGGCCGGCTCTTCGGTTTCGACGCGGTAGGTGCCCTTGAGCCAGCGGCCGAGATCGATATCGGCGCAGCGGGCCGAGCAGAACGGCTGATGCCGCGGAACCGCGCGCTTGCCGCAGATCGGGCACCGGCGCGCGCCGGCCGGCAGCGGTATGACGGGATCCGGATCGCCGTGACGGGCCATGCGCTCGATATCGGCTCACACCGCCGCGATGTCAAAAGGCGCCGCGCAGACACCGGGATCGTTCTCCACCAATCGCGCGATCGCGATGCGGCGCCCGACCCGGCATTCGAGCGCCGCCAGCGCCGCCGCCGCCGGACCGCGCAGCGCCGCCTCGACCGCCGGAGCCGCCGCCAAACGCCAGTTTGCCGACGGGTTCGCGCGGATCTCGGCGCCCAGCCGGCGCAGCGCCTCAAAGGCCAGCGTCGCCGCGTTCTTCCGCGGCCCCCCTGCTTCGAGCATCGCGTCCGACAGCGGGCGCAACCGGCGCGGCCGCACGATTTCGAGATGGCCGAGGCGGGTCCAGCCGAGCAGTCGCGGGCGTGCCGGGTCGCCGGTGAGCTCGGCGGCAAGCGCTTGCCGCACCCGTTCGCGCTCGCGCGTCCCCTCGAGCGCGGCGAAATCGACGACGATCCCGCCGCCGAGCTGGCGCAGCCGCAGCTGACGGCCGATCGTGCGCGCGGCGGCGAGGTTGGCGCGACGGGACGACCGTTCCGCCGAGCCGGTCTCCGGGCTGCCGGTATCGACATCGATCAGCACCGCCGCTCGCGCCTCGTCGATATGGATCGCGCCGCGGTGCGGCAGCGTCACGGTGGGCGCGAGCGCGCTTTCGAACAGGCCTTCCGGATCGAGCGGCCAATCCTCCGCCGCCGCGTGAGCGATTTCGCTCTCCGGAAACGCCACTCGTATTTCGGGCAGCACACCGAGATCATCGACCAGCACCCGATCGGGGCGGTCCGGCAGCCGAATCGCCAGCGCGCTCGCGAAACCCCTCGCCGGGAAAAGGCGCGCCGGCGGGTCGAACGTCGCGGCCCCGGCGGCGAAGCGTTGGGCCTCCGCGGCATCGATGCGCGCCGACAGCAGCGCCCCCTTGCCGCGTTGCGTCTCGCGCCTGATCCGGACGACAACGCGCGCGCCCTCATTCGGCGGGTCGCCGCGTACCGGCAGAAACCCGGGCCGCTCCTCGCCGATATCGACCAGCGCCGCGTCGAGGCCGGCGGCGAGGCGCACCACCCGGCCGAGATGGATGCTGCCGGCCGGCTGGATATCGCCGCGCTCGACATGCAGCTCGGCCGGCGTCCCGTCCTCGACCCACGCGGCGCGCCACTCGCCGGGGCCGGTGGCGATCAGCAGCTCGCGCCGCACCGGACGAGATAGCCGCGACCGGCCAGCAGCTGCGCGGTCTCATAAAGCGGCAGGCCGACCACGTTCGAGTAGGAACCCGAAAGCCACGGCACCAGCGCGGCGGCGCGCCCCTGTATCGCATAGCCGCCCGCCTTGCCGCGCCACTCGCCGGTCGCGAGATAGGCGTCGAGTTCGGGCTGGCTGAGCCGCTTGAACTGCACCTGGCTGACCACCCGGCGGATCGCGATGTCACCGGAAGGCGTCACCAGCGCGACGCCGCCATGGACCCGGTGGCGCCGGCCCGACAGCAATTCGAGGCAGCGGCGGGCGGTCGCCTCGTCCTCGGCCTTCGGCAGGATGCGGCGCCCGCAGGCGACAACCGTGTCGGCGGCGAGGATGAAGGCGCCGGCATGCCTCGCCGCGACGGGCCGCGCCTTGGCCTCGGCCAATCGCACGACATGCGCCGCCGGCAGCTCGTCGCGGCGCGGGGTCTCGTCGATGTCGGCCGGGTCCACGCGATCCGGCACAACGCCGATCTGCCGCAACAGATCGAGCCGGCGCGGCGAGGCGGATGCCAGCACCAGGGCGGCCGCCGCGCATCGCTCACCTTGCTCGCCCGCCGCCCGTCCAATCGCCGAGGCCATCGCGGGCGCGCTCAGGGCGTTTTCTTGAAGACGGCCTTGTAGCTCTGGCCCTGCGGCGTCGTGAGGCGGCCCTCGAGGTCGGCGTAGACCGGGCGGAACGCGAACTGGCTGCCATCCGAGTTCTGAAACCGCAACTCGCCGTCCTGCACGATCCCGGTGCCGTTCAGAACGCCGCCCGGTCCGCGCGCGCCAGACCCGATCGGGCCGAACGCGTAGAGGATCGTCGCGGTGCCGTCCGGCGCGACATTCTCGACCACCAACGCGGCGCAAAGCTGCGGCGTCCATGTCGCATCGCTCCAAACGCCGAGAAATCCGCGATAGCGTTCCGGCACCGAATCGCGATCGGCGAGCCGAACCGCAACCGGCTGATGACAGAAGATGCGCGCGGTCGCTTCCGGCTTGGGGACCGGGGTCAGCGAGCCGCCGGGAGCCGGCGGCGGCGCGGTCTCCGCACCCGGCGCTGGGCTCGGCGGAGCGGGCATTGCCGGTCCGGGCAGCGGCGCGGCCTCGATCGAGCGCGGCGGCGCCGACGGAATCAGCGGGATCGGCGCCGCCGGTTCCTGCGCGGACGCGGCGGCGACTGGCAGCAAGCCAATGGCGGCTATCGCGAGCGCCCGGATCACAAATCCGCCTCGGCGCTGCGGCCTGGAAACAGCGTCGCCTTGGTCCAGCCGGTCCAGGCGCCGGGCTCGGGCTTGTCGGGGTTGCGGTCGCGCCGCCAGCACAGAATGGCGCCGTTCGGGACATCGATGATCTCGAGCTTGTTCCGCGGCATCAGCACTTCGCGGCTGTCGATGAACTCCTCGCCGCGGCTGTCGCAATCGGTGCCGCGCGTGATCACGAACTGCACGTTGACCCGGTCCCAGCGCGGATTGTTGAGGGTCAGCCGCGCGCTGTCGGGCGGCGGCGACGACCCGCAGCCCGCCAGCCAGCCCACCAAAATGAGCGGCCCCGCCGCCCCGAGCGCCCGCCGCAACCGCATTCGCCGCCGCCCTAGACCGGGCGATCCCCCTTGATCTGGGTGCGGTGCATGACGCGCCGCGTTTCCGGGTCGAACGCGTCGCGGCGGTGCATGACGCAGCGATTGTCCCACAGGATCAGATCGCCGGCGCGCCACTGCTGATACCAGGCGAATTCGGGCTTTGTGCAATGCGCCCACAGCGCGTCGAGCAGCGCCTCGCTCTCCGCCAAAGGCAGGCCGACGACATAGGCGTTGCGCCGCCGGCCGAGAAACAGCGCCTTTCTGCCGGTGACCGGGTGGGTGCGGACGATCGGATGCTCCGCCCCGACAGTCTGCGTCGCGTCGGGCGCGTCGACAAAGCCGCGCCGCAGCTCGCCGGCGCTGTTGCGGCTGGCGTCGTGGCGGCAGCTTCGGCCCTCGACCTGGCGCTTCAATCCGGCGGGCAGCGTCTCGTAGGCGAGATACATGTTGCAGAACCCGGTATCGCCTCCCGAGGGCGGCACTTCCAGCGAATACAGGGCCGAGGCGCTCGGCGGCTCGTCGATATACGACATGTCGGTGTGCCAGATCGCCTCGTAGGCGCCGAGCTGGCCGATCGGCTTGCCCTGTTCGACGACATTCGACACCACCATGACGTATTCGCGGCCCTCGGGAGCGTCTCCGGCCGCCGCGATCGGCGCCCAATCGAGTTCGCCCAGGTGGCGGCTGAAGCGCATCAGATCGTCATCCGAGAGCGTCTGGCCCCGGAAGCGCAGCACGAGATGCTCGCTCCAGGCCTGTTTGATCGCGGCGAGCGTCGCGGGGTCGAGCGGCCGGGACAGGTCGATCCCTTCGATATCGGCCGCGAGCGCCGCCCCGGTCGGTCGCGCCTGCACCTGATCGCGTTCGATCACCGTCGCCATGCCAAACCTCCCATCTCCTCGGCTGCGCCGCCTCGCCGCCGAATGTGCCGCGTACCGCCGCGATACGCAAACCCGCAGACAAGTCCCCGTGCGACGCCTCATTTATAGGCCCGCCCGCCACACGGATTTGGTCTCCCGGATAAAGATATCGCTGACAAAAGAGCGTGCCTGGTCTACCTTGAGTGCAAGGCTCCACTGAAGGAGCCGCAAGGAGCAGGGCTATGGCTTCCTCTCGTTCGGAGGCGGGGATTCCCGTCTCCACGCACGACCGCTTTGGCATCACGCGTCGCGACATTTTAGCGGGTGCCGCGGTGGGCGCCGCCGCCGTCGCGGCGCCGCAACTGGCCTTCGCCGGCGGGCCGCAGGGCCAGCTGACCTGGGCGATCCACGTATCGCTCGCGCCGACCTGGTTCGATCCGGCCGAGACCCCCGGCATCATCACGCCCTTCATGGTGCTGTACGCGCTGCACGACGGCATGGTGAAACCGATGCCGGGCAACATGGCGACGCCGTGCCTCGCCGAGTCGTTCACGATGTCGGAGGACAGCCTCACCTATGATTTCGTGATCCGTTCCGGGGCCAGGTTTCATAACGGCGATCCGGTCACCGCCGAGGACGTCAAGTTCTCGTTCGAGCGCTACAAGGGCACCTCCAACGCCTTAATGAAAGAGCGGGTGGCGGCGGTGGAGATCGCGGACGAACGGCATGTCCGCTTCACGCTGAAGAAACCGTGGCCCGATTTTCTGACCTTTTATTCAAGCGCCAGCGGCGCGGGCTGGATCGTGCCGAAGAAATATGTCGATAAGGTCGGCGACGACGGTTTCAAGAAGCACCCGATCGGGGCGGGACCGTACAAATTTGTCTCGTTCAACCCGGGTATCGAACTCGTGATGGAGGCGTTCGAGGGTTTTTGGCGCAAAACGCCGAGCGTCAAACGCCTCGTCTTCCGCTCGATCCCGGACGAATCGACCCGTCTCGCGGCGCTAAAGGCCGGCGAGGTTGACATCGCCTACTCGATCCGCGGCGAACTCGCGGAGGAGATGGTGCAGACCCCGGGGCTGTCGCTCAAGGCGACGGTTCCCGGTGCGCAATTCCTGTATTTCGCCGACCAGTGGGACCCGAAATCGCCATGGCACGACGTCCGCGTGCGGCAGGCGGCCAATCTGGCGATGGACCGCGAGGGCATCAACAAGGCGCTGACGCTCGGCAAGTCGCGGCTGACCAACAGCATCATTCCGGATGATTTCGAGTTTTATTGGCAGCCGCCGGCGCCGGTATACGATCCAAAAAAGGCAAAGCAGCTCTTGGCCGAGGCGGGCCATCCCAACGGTTTCGACGCCGGCGAGTTCAACGTCGACGCTTCCTACTCGAACGTCGCCGAGGCGCTGCTCAACGATTTCGCAGCAGTCGGCATTCGCAGCCGCCTGCGGCCGCTCGAGCGCGCCGCCTTTTTCAAGGCCTATGGCGATAAGAGCCTGAAGAACATCGTCTTCGGCGGCAGCGGCGCGTTCGGCAACGCCGCGACCCGGATGGAGGCCTTCTACATCAAGGGCGGCACGTACGTCTACGGCAGCTACCCCGATATCGACGAGATGTTCCAGCAGCAGGCGGTCGAACTCGATCACAAGAAACGCACCGCGATCCTGCAGAAGATGCAGCAGCTCGCCTATGAGCGGGCGATCTACGCGCCGATCTGGCGGTTGGGCTTCCTCAACGGGGTCGGGCCGCGGGTCGGCGAGTCCGGTTTCGGTCTGCTGCCCGGCTACGCCTACACGGCGCCTTACGAGGACATCACGCTCAAGAACGGCTAGAGCAAGATCGGGTCAGATGGAAGCATCTGACCCGTGAATCCTGCTCTCGATTCAAATATATAGAGCCTGATTCACGGCTCAGATCGTTGTGATCTGAGCCGATCAGGCTCTAGTCGCCGGGCCGCCGGCTGGGCCGCCTGTCCGGCCGCGTTCGCGCCTGATCCCATGGATTATCGTCGCAATACCGGACCTTCCGCCTGGCCCGGCCGAGCCTGAGGTCCGCTGGATCTGGACCGCGTCCCGCCGCGACACGCAAAGTCGCACATGCGACGGCTACGCCTCCTTTATTGGCGATTGATCCGCGCATGGATTAGCCTACTGACCCGCGCATGGATGGCTGCGTGGTTCGAAACTGGCCGGTGCGACGACCCATGCGGTTGTGGACGGCGAACAGGCGTGGACCGCGGTCTCGTGTCGGGCACCCGTTCGCGCTCGTCGTCCTGTGCCTGCAGCTCTTCGCACCCGCGCTACCGGTTCCGCGGGTCGCGACGGCTGCTCAGGGCGATTTCGCCGCTTTTTTGCGTCTGCACGCGTTGTGCCTCGGTGGCGACCCCGCACCGCCGCGATCCGGAGTGCCGGTGCCGGACCGGTCTGACCGGACCGGCCAACCGTGTGACGCGTGTTGCTTCCTGCACGGCGGCACAAGCGTACTACTGGTACCTTCGGGTGCTGTTCGGCTGATCGCCTTCAGCTTCTCGGAAATCTCTTTTCCGGCGCCCGCGACCGCAGCGAGTTCGGTTCGCCCGCCCTCGAAGCCTCGCGCCCGCGCCCCACCGCACGAAGCGTAAACGATCTCCATCACGTATCGGCGTTCGTAGCAGTGCGGTGAAGCCGCCGGCCGCGCGCCTTGCTTCCTTTGTCTCTGGGGACTTTTATGCTTCGTTCGATGCAGGGCGTGCGCCTCGCGTTCGCCACAACCCTAGTCATCGCCTCGACACTGCCGGCTCTCGGTCATGGTATTGTCGGCAATCGCTTTTTTCCCGCGACAATCGCCACCGACGATCCGTTCGTGGCCGATGAGCTCTCTCTGCCGACCGTGTCGTATCAGAACACGGGCAACAACCCTTCGATAAGGGAAACCGATATTACCGGCGAATTGCAGAAACGCATCACACCGGACATCGGCTTGGCGTTCGGGACCGGCTGGACCCATCTGGGCCAAGTGGGCCCTCCCCGCGATCCAAGCGGCTGGCAGAACATCGAGTTGGGGCTGAAATGGCAGTTCCTGACCAATGCGCCGCACGAAGCGGTCGCATCCCTGGCGTTGCAAAGCGAGCTGGGCGGGCCGGGCGCGCGCCGTATCGGGGCCGACCCCTTCACGACCGTTGCCCCGACAGTCCTGTTCGGTAAGGGAGCGGGCGATCTTCCCGATTCGCTGGGGTGGTTCCGGCCGCTGGCCCTTACCGGAACCGTTGGATATGCGATCACATCGATCAAAAAAACACGGACCTACGACACCGACCCGGACACCGGCGAAACGACGATTGATGTCGAGCATCACTCCAATCAAGTCCTCTACGGGTTCGCCGTCGAGTACAGCATGCTCTATCTGCGCTCGCAGGTCCGCGATCTCGGCTTCCCCGAGTGGGTCAATCGGCTGACCCCTCTGGTCGAGCTCAATTTTTCCTCCCCGACGACGGGCCGTTACGGTGAGCCGACCGTCGGCACGATCAATCCCGGCATCATCTGGTCGGGCCAGCAAGTCCAATTGGGCATCGAGGCGATCATCCCGATTACCCGTGCGACCGGCCGAAATGTCGGCGTCATCGCTCAGCTCCATTTCTACCTCGATGACATTTTCCCCCAAAGCATCGGGCGGCCTTTGTTTGGATATTGAGCCATGCGAAACACCGTGCGGCGGCTTGTGATCGCGTCTGCGCTGAGCCTGCTCGGCGGTCCCGCCGCGGCGCATGCCTTTCTCAGTCAGGCCGTGCCCCCGGTCGGCGGCGTCGTTTCGTCGGCGCCGCGGGAGGTGCGGCTGACCTTTACCGAAGGCATCGAGCCAGCGTTCTCTCGGATCGAGCTTGCCGGGGCGGACGGACGGCCGATCGGCACCGCACCGGCGACGGTCGACCCGCGCGACAATACCCAGCTGGTTCTCGCGCTTCCGCCCCTTGCGCCCGGCCGGTATCGCGTCAAATGGCGCGTCGTCTCCATCGATACGCACGTGACCGAAGGCGATTACACGTTCGAAATCAGCCCTTGACCGCGCATCATGGATGATGCCCTCGTGGCGTGCCGCGCCGTCCAGTTCACGGCGGCGATGTTTGCTTTCGGCGGTACTGCGTTTCGGCTTTACGCCATCGCCGGCCGCGATCGCGATATCGTGGGAGGCTTCGATGCTCGGCTCGGACGGTTGGTCCTGGTTTCGGCGCTGATCGCGTTGCTGGCCGGGCTCGCGCTGGTGTCGATCGTTGGGAGCACGATGTCCGGGTCGGCCGCGGCGGCGCTCGATTGGAAGACGATATCCGCTGTCCTGCTGCATACCAGCTTCGGACGGGTCTGGCGCTGGCACCTGCTTGCGGCGGCTCTATTCGTAATCGTCTGCTGGGCTCCAGCGGCGCGACCCGGCTACGGTGCCGTTCTGGGGGCGGTCGCATTGGCGAGTCTCGGCTGGGTCGGTCACGCTCTGATCGGCGAGGGTCGGATCGGCATCGCCTACGCAGTTAATCAATCCGTTCACTTGTTGGCGAGCGGCTTGTGGCTCGGCGGCTTGGCGCCTCTGGCGGCACTGGTCTACCGGGCGACGCGTACCCCAAGCGGAGCGTGGTTCGGCGTCATGCGGGCGGGACTGCTGAAATTTTCGCTGATCGGCTATTTCGCCGTCGCGCTGATAGTGCTCACCGGCATCGTCAATACGGCGATCCTGGTGGGCAGCGTCGGTGGCCTGACCCGCACGCCATACGGCCGTCTCCTTCTGGTGAAAATAGCCCTGTTTCTGCTCATGGTCGCCCTTGCGGCCATGAACCGTTTCGTCCTGGTGCCTCGGATTGATCGCGAGGGGGCACCAACCGGAGCCGACGCCCTGATGTGGACAATCGGGATCGAGCAGATCTTTGGGCTCGCGATCATCGCGGCCGTGAGCCTCCTCGGCACGTGGCCGCCGGCGATGCACATGCATGCGCACTGAGCGCTGATGTTGACATTAAATCGACATTGGAGAAGTCCCGGGCACAGCGGTCGCGTCCGCCAAGCATTCCGGTTGGCGTCCACCGGCGAGGCGATCCGATCGGCCTCGCACAACGACAGCGCTTGAGCGGGAGCCGGCACGCCGCTGCGTATTGCTTTGGAGAAAGAACAGCAAAAGCAGCAAGCGCCGGCGGCGGCGATTGGCGGCGATGATTGATCGCCGGCGGGGAGGCGGCTACGGTGCGCGACCCACGATCCCCTGGAGATCGCCATGCCCGACGACGTTCGCCATCCGGTCATCGACAAATCGCGGCTGCCGAGCCGGCATGTGACAGTCGGCCCGGAGCGCGCGCCGCACCGCGCCTTTCTCTATTCGATGGGGCTGACGCGCGAGCAGATCGAGGATCAGCCGCTGGTCGGCGTCGCGACCACCTGGAACGAGGCGGCGCCGTGCAACATCGCGCTGGCGCGCCAGGCGCAGGCGGTCAAAAAAGGCGTCGCCGCCGCCAACGGCACGCCGCGCGAGTTCACGACGATCACCGTCACCGACGGCATCGCGATGGGTCACGAAGGCATGAAATCCTCGCTGATCAGCCGCGAGATCATCGCCGACTCGGTCGAGTTGACGATGCGCGGGCATTGCTACGACGCGCTGGTTGGCCTCGCCGGCTGCGACAAGTCGCTGCCCGGCATGATGATGGCGATCGTCCGGCTCAACGTGCCGGCCGTCTTTATGTATGGCGGCTCGATCCTGCCGGGGCGCTTCAAGGGCAGGGATGTGACGATCGGCGACGTGTTCGAGGGGGTCGGCGCCCACAATGTCGGCAAGCTGACCGACGAGGAGCTGCACGAACTGGAATGCGTCGCCTGCCCGTCTGCCGGGTCGTGCGGCGGGCTGTTCACCGCGAACACGATGGCCGCGGTATCCGAGGCGATCGGACTGGCCCTGCCCGGCTCGGCCGGGGCGCCGGCGCCCTATGATTCGCGCGACGCCTACGCCGAGGCGTCGGGGCAGACGGTGGTCGAGCTGCTGCGCCGCAATCTGCGCCCGCGCGACATCGTCACCCTGAAGTCGCTGGAAAACGCCGCGACCGTGGTTGCCGCGGCCGGCGGCTCGACCAATGCCGGACTGCACCTGCCGGCGATCGCCAACGAGGCCGGGATCGATTTCGACCTGCACGCGGTC
>JBFXDF010000006.1:0-37114 GCA_050181375.1 Alphaproteobacteria bacterium | reverse complement strand
ACGTGCGGACCACGGCCGAAAAGCTCGCCCCAATCGCCGAAGCAAGCGGCGGCGGCGTTTTCTGGGTCGCTGACGATGCGGTCCCGGATGTGCGCCGCGTCGTGCCTGGGCGCAGCGCGGCCGGGCATGGCTGGCTCGGGTTGCGCCGCAACGGGGACTATGTCGTGACCGGGTTCGGCGAGGTGCCGCTGTTGCCGGCAGTAGCGGCTCTGCTGCTGGCGATCGGTCTGCTCATCGCGGCCTGGCGGCGCGAGGGGCGCTAGCGGACGGCCGATATTGTCATTGCGAGGAGCGCGGCGGCGAAGCAATCTCGGTGCGACGCGCTCCAGGCGCCTGACCGACCTTCCGAGGACAGCACCATGCTCCGCCTTGTCTTTCTTGCCACCGCGCTGCTGAGCGCCGCCGCGACCGCCGCGCACGCGCATACCGGAATCGGCGACACCGCCGGCTTTGCGCTCGGGTTCGGACACCCGCTCGGCGGCATCGATCATGTGCTGGTCATGGTCGCCGTCGGCCTGTTCGCGGTGCAACTGGGCGGCCGGGCGCTGTGGCTGGTGCCGTTGTCGTTCGTCTCGGTGATGATCGCCGGGGGGGCGCTGGGGTTGGCAGGCATCGAGGTGCCGTTTGTCGAGGTCGGGATCGCGCTTTCCGTCGTTGTCCTTGGCTTCGCGGTCGCGTTAAGGCTGCACATCCCGACTGCCGCCGCGATGGCGCTCGTCGCCCTGTTCGCGATTTTCCACGGTCATGCGCACGGCGCGGAGATGCCCGAATCCGCACTCGGGCTCGCCTACGGAGCCGGTTTTGTGCTGGCGACCGCGCTGTTGCACGCGCTCGGCATCGGACTGGGCCTCGGTATCGGCAAGGCGGGGACGGCCGTCGGGCAACGCGCGCTGCAAACCGCCGGGAGCGCGATGGCGCTGGCCGGTATCGCAATCCTTATCGGCTATTGGTAGTCGCTCGGCCTACCCGCTACGCTTCTGAAGTCCCCGGTTCCCGGCATCAAGGGCGGGGACAGGGATGACGGCCGAGAGGCGATCGAACCGGAACCTGCCCTAATAGCGGATCTGCAGCGTGACCGCGGCGCCGGAATCGTCGACCGTGAAGGCGGCCTGCTGAAAGGTCGGCTTCGACATCACCGCCCGGACGCCGTTTGACAGCGCGTAGCCTTCCGTCGGCAGCCCCAGGAAATTCGTGTCCAGATGGTCGTTGTTGTTTTCGTCGTGATAGGCGCCGACCGCGTACGTTCCGGGGCGCAAATTGTCGAACACGACCGTGATCGGGGCGGTGCTCGCCCTGACCTTTTTCATCACGTCGACCTGCGTGCCGTTGAGGAATTTGCTGGGCGTCGCGTACAGCCCGACATAGACGCCGCCCTCGTTGCTCTTGAGGCCGGTGATCGTAACGACAATGCGCGCGGCCGACGCCTCACCGGCTGCTAAGACAGACGCGACGGCCAGCGCAGAGAACAGGACGCGACGACGCATACGGGATTTCCTCGTGGTGAACAGACAAGTGGAGGAAAGAATGGGTGAAAGGTGCTGTCCGTTGGACCGGGTTCAGGGGGGATCGCCCGTGCGCAACGAAATATTTACCATTCGCGGCGCGGGCTTGTCGAGCCTGCGGCAACATCGTGAATGGAAGGTGAAAATCGCCGGGCAATTTCGCGACCCGGCCGAGCGACGGTGCCGAGCGCCGGTGCCGGACCGAATCGACAGTTAACTCGGACGCCCCGTCGCGTTAGCATCGGGATTGGCGCTCGCGAGGAGCAGTCGCGCCGAGCGGTCGAGGAGAAGCCCATGCCAGCCCGCACCGGACAGCAATATCTCGCCGGCCTGAGGGAACAGGAGCGCGAGGTCTGGCTCGGCGGCGAGCGCGTGCGCGATGTGACGGCGCACCCCGGCCTTGCCGGCGGCGCCCACGCGATCGCGCGGCTGTACGACATGCAGCACGACCCGGCGCTGCGCGAGGTGATGACCTATCCATCGCCGAGCACCGGCGAATCGGTCGGCCGCTCGTTCGAGATGCCGCGGACGAAAGAGGCGCTCGAAACCCGCAGCCGGATGATGCTGAACTGGGCGCGCGCGACCTGCGGCATGATGGGGCGCTCGCCCGATTTCATGAACGTGACCTTCGCGGCCTGGGGCGCGGCGGCCGATTTCTTCGGCGAGAAGCGTCCGGAATTCGCCGACAACATGCGCCGCTACGTCGAATACATCCGCGAAAACGACATCACGCTGACCCACTCGCTGATCAACCTGCAGCGCAGCCGCAACGTCTCCGGCATGTTCAAGCTCGAAGAGGGCACCGCGCTGCAAGTCGTGCGCGAGACCGGCGCCGGCATCGTGGTGCGCGGCGCCCGCATCCTCGCGACACTGGGGCCGCTGTCGGACGAGATCGCGGTCTATTCGCCGCGCCTCGCGCGGCACAGCGACGACCACAGCCCGTTCGCGGTCAATTTCGCGATCCCGTGCGGCACGCCGGGGCTGCGTTTTCTGTGCCGCGACAGTTTCGACCTCGGGCGCTCGCATTTCGATCACCCGCTTGGCTCGCGCTTCGAGGAGATGGACTGCGTCGTCTTCTTTGACGATGTCGTCGTACCATGGGAGCGCGTCTTCCTTCTGTATGATGTCGACCGGCTGAACCGGACGCCGCACGAGACGCACTCGACGGCGCATTCGGCGCATCAGGGGGCCGCGAAAAACCTCGCCAAATGCGAATTTGTTCTGGGCCTGGCGCTGTTGATGACCGAGGCGCTCGGCAACGCGCACCTGCCGCACACCGAGGAACGGATCGGCGAATTGATGCTTTATACCGAGCTGATGCGCTCGTGCATGCGCGCCGCCGAGGCGGATGCTGAAATTGACCAGTGGGGCGTGATGTGTCCGGCGATCCTGCCGGTCGAGAGCACGCGCAACCTGATGATGACCGCCTATCCGCGGATGATCGAAATCCTCCAGCTGCTCGGGTCGTCGAGTTTCCTTATTCAACCCAGCGAAAAGGATTTCGATGGTCCGCTGAGGACCGATATTGAGCAATACCTCGCGACCGATTCCCTTGGCGCGCGCGACCGGGTCAAACTGTTCCGCCTCGCCTGGGATGTCGCCGGCAATGCCTTCGGCAGCCGCCAGGTGCTTTACGAACGGTTTTTCGCGAGCGACCCGCTGACGCGCGCCCGCGCGATGGCGGCGATATACCCCAAGGCCGAACTGGCAGACCGCATACGCGGGCTGCTGGCGCGTGATGATGAGGCATGGTAGGGCGAGCGTCGGACCGCCGGAATTGATCGCCCCACCACGGCGAGCAAGCTTTAACAACTCGACAGGCAAGTGTCGCTGCGGAAGAAGCGCCTCGCTCGTATTGCGCGCGATGCCGCTGAACACGAGCACCATCGAGCAACACGTCACATCGAATCGATCCGGAAGGTATAGGTCTCGATCGAGGGTGGCGGCCGCAACGTGATCCGCGACGCGCCAAACCCATTCGGCGCCCGGCTTCACCGGCCCCGCGGTCCCGGAGACACCCGGCGAGTGCCGCGCAACCGCCGCGACGCTTGAGCCTCTGCCGGAAACGCCGCATGCTCGCGCCATTCCGGCGCCTGCCGGTATGCGCCCGAGAACCCTCAGGGAGAAACCGCGATGACCAGCGGATGGCAGCCTTCGGAAGCCTATCCAGACCCGGCGATCGTCACGCTCGACCCGCGTTTCGACGCGATCAAGCCGCCGATGAACGCCGGCGTCGAGCGGCTCTTTACCGGCTGCCGCTGGAGCGAGGGGCCGGTGTGGATCGGCGACATGCGCTGTGTCTTGTGGAGCGACATTCCGAACAACCGCATTCTCAGATGGGACGAAGAGACCGGCGCGGTCACTGTCTTCCGCAAGCCGTCGAATTACGCGAACGGCAACACGCGCGACCGCCAGGGCCGGCTCGTCACCTGCGAGCACGGCGGCCGCCAGATCACACGCACCGAGCATGACGGCACGATCACGGTCATCTGCAACCGCATCGGCGGGGTCGACGGCAAGCCGCTCAACTCGCCGAACGATATTGTCGTCAAGTCCGACGGCTCGATTTGGTTCAGCGACCCGATGTTCGGCATCGCCGGCAATTACGAGGGCCACAAGGCCGAGCCGGAATTGCCGATGAACGTCTACCGGGTCGACGCCCGTACCAATCGCACGACAATCGTCGCCGAGAACATCGCCGGCCCCAACGGGCTGTGCTTCTCGCCCGACGAAAAGCTGCTGTATTTGGTCGAATCGCGCGCCCAGCCGCGCAACATCAAGGTCTACGACGTGGTCGGCGACGGCGACAAACTCGCCAACCCGCGCGATTTCGCCGACCTCAAGGGCGGCACGCCGGACGGGTTTCGCTGCGATATCGACGGCAATCTGTGGTGCGGCTGGGGCATGAGCCCGGAACGCAACGGCGTCATGGTGTTCGCCCCGGACGGCACGATGATCGGCCATATCTCGCTGCCCGAGCGCTGCGCCAATCTCTGTTTCGGCGGGGTCAAGCGCAACCGACTATTCATGGCCGCCAGCCACTCGCTCTATTCGGTTTATGTGAACACCCAGGGCGCGGCCGGCGGATAACCTATCCGAAAACGTTTGCGACGAGGAGACGAGATGACCGTGCGCATCTACCACAACCCGCGCTGCAGCACGTCGCGCAAGACGCTGGCGCTGCTGCGTGAGAAGGGTATCGAGCCCGAAATCGTCGAATACCTGAAAACGCCATACACCGCCGCCCAGCTAAAGCAGCTGCTGGCGCAGCTCGGCGTGCCGGCAAAAGCGCTTATCCGCAGGAAGGAAGCCGCTGCCGCCGGCATCGACCCGAACGCGATATCGGAGGACGAGCTGGTCCGGGCGATGGCCGATCATCCAATCGTCGTCGAGCGCCCGATCGTCGTCTCGGGCGGAAAGGCCGCGCTTGGCCGTCCGCCGGAAAAGGTGCTGGAAGTCCTGTAGCAAGCCCTCGCAACATCGAGAAAGCGAACAGACGATGCGTCGAACGGCCCGCGGACTGGCGGCGGCTATGCTGGCGATTGGCGCCGCGATAGCCGCCGCGCCACCCCTTTCCGCTCAGCTCGTAAGTCCCTTCGGACCGGATTCGGTCGGGATTTCCCCGCAGGATTGGAACCTGATGATGAACGCGATGGCGGCTGTCCTGGCGGAATACCGGGTCGGCGCGACGCGCGCCTGGCAATCGCCGACCACCGGCCGCGCCGGCGAATGGGTGCTGGTGCGCACATTCGAACGGGACGGCATGAGATGCGCCCAGATAACGCATCATTTCACCGCCGGCCCCGGTTTCGACTACACCGCCCCGGTGTGCCAAGTCCCGGACGGTAGCTGGAAACTGGCTTTCTGATTCCCAGGAGCGACTGGGCCTCCCATACGCGGCCCTCGATACACCTTGGCTCGGGCGTCCACCCGTCCGGGCGCCGCGAACGCCAACAATTCCGTAGGATGGGCTGAACCCGGCGCAAGCCGGGCGAAGCCCATGCTGTTTCGATCCGGACAATGTGCACCGCCTCGCTCGGCCCATCGCGCGGCACGGGGCGTCAGGGCGGAGCCTCGCCCCACCGCCACTCCAGCACCCGGCTCATCGCGACTCGGATCGCCGCGTGCGGCGCGGTCAGGCCGAGCCGCGTCATCTCCGCGTTCCATTCCGCCGCCGCGTTCTGCAACGGTTCGAGGATCGGCCCGCCGCCCATGCGGTCGAGCCACGACGACAGATCGGGCGCGGCGAACACCGCCAAGAGCAGCGTCCCGATCACGCTCATCGCCAGGACCTGACGCGGCGTGCCGCCGGTTCGGCGCAGCGACAGCGGGATCGCGTCGCCGCTCGCCGGCGGCTTGGCCGGAGCGCTTCTCGGCCGCGTCTTTTCAAGCGCTACCATTTCAGAACCGGAAATAAATGAACGGTGCGACCCCGTCGGGTCCGAGCGCGTTGATCGCCGCGACGACCATCCCGGCCGTCGCGCCGAGACCCCAGACCGGCATCCGGCCGAGCGCCGCGGCGGCGCGCTCGAACACGCGTTCGGGGAGGAACTGGCCGACGAGACCGAGCGCGATCAGCGCCACCATCAGCGGTCCGGCCTGCGTCAGCCCGCCGTCCCAGCCGGCGCCGAACCCGGCGATATAGAGCCACGCCATCGTGAAATCCTCGGCCCGGAAAAAGATCCAGGCCAGGCACACGAAATGGAACACGACCAGCACCGAGACAAACCGCGCCAACGGGCTTATGGGCCGCGCGCCGATCCACGGTTCGAGCAGGCGTTCGACTGCCAGCCCGCCGCCGTGCAGCGCGCCCCACATCACGAATTTCCACGCCGCGCCGTGCCAGATGCCGCCGAGCAGCATCGTCAGCATCAGGTTGCGGTAGGTTTTCGCCGGTCCGTGCCGGTTGCCGCCGAGCGGTATGTAGAGATAGTCGCGCAGCCAATACGACAGCGAGATATGCCAGCGCTGCCAGAACTCGCGCAGCCGCTCGGCCCGGTACGGCTGGTTGAAATTGGGCGGAAAGCGGAACCCGAGCAGCGCCGCCAGCGCGATCGCGATATCGGTGTAGGCGCTGAAATCGCAATAAATCTGTACCGCGTAGCCGTAAACCCCGAACAGCAGATCCGCCCCGCCGTAATCGGCCGGCGACGCGAACACCGGATCGACCAGCCCGGTCGCGAGATAGTTCGCGATTACGACCTTTTTGAACAAGCCCAGGAGGATCAGCAACAGCGCCGGCGCGATCGGGATCGGTTCGGTCGAAGGGCGCGCGAGCTGCGGCAGGAAATAGGCCGCGCGCACGATCGGCCCGGCGACCAGCTGCGGGAAAAACGACATGTAGAGCGCCATGTCGAGCGGCTCGCGGCACACCGCAACATCGCCGCGATATACATCCATCACATACGAGATGCCGTGGAACGTGAAAAAGCTGATGCCGACCGGCAGCAGGATTTCAAGAAACGGCAACTCGTGCGTAAAGCCGAGCGAGCGCGCCAGCTCGTTGGCGCTCAGCACAAAAAAATCGAAATACTTGAAGACGCCGAGCAGCGACAGATGCGCCGCGACCGCGACGCCGAGAACGATTCGCCTGCGGCGATCGTCGGCGCCCCGGTCGATCAGCAGCCCGGCTGCGTAGCTGACCGCCGTGCTGAACGCGAGCAGAAAGCAGAACCGCCAGTCCCACTGCGCGTAGAAGTAATAGCTGGCGACGACGAGCACGGCTTTTTTCGCCGTGAACCTCGTGTCGAGCGCCGTCATCGCCGCCGCAACGACGAGAAAAAAGATCAGAAACGCCGAGGTTGGAAACAGCATCGGCGCTCAGCCGCGCGCGCCGCCTCTGGTCCGTTCCGTCGATCGAGCGCTCATTTCCCCCTCGCGACCCCGCTCCCCCTCGGCCGCTTGTAACCGTCATCCGCCGCCGCGACAACCCGTGAAGAGTTGCGCGGTGCCGCCGCCGCCCCGACCGAAGGATATCGCGCCGGCACCGCCGACCCGGTTGCGAGTGTCGGGAATAAAAGCGAATATCCGGTTGGCGTTCGGGGGTTGTCGTGGCGGGGGAATGACGCCGTGCAGCGGTTGGGGCGGGTTTTCGACGGCGCGCGCGGCACCCTGTGCGCCGGGTTGCTTATCGTGCTCTTTGCAATTTCTTTGCCGCCCGCGCACGCGCAGACCGAGGCGCAGCCCCAGGCTCCGGATCGGCCGATCCCGCCGACCATCGTCGTGTTCGGCGACAGTCAGGCGGCCGGGCTTGCCCGCGGCCTGCAGCGCGTGCTGGCCGAGGACCCGCGCTTTCGCGTGCTCAACCGCACGCACGCGGGCGCCTCGCTGGTGCACGACGAAAACGAATGGCTGGCTCCGATCGCGCAATTCGCCGAACGCGAGAAAGCCGATATCGCGATCGTGATGTTCGGGGCCAACGACCGCATCGACATGCGCGAGGGCCGCGCCACGCTGCGCTTCCGCAGCGAGGAGTGGCGCCGCGAGTACGCCGCGCGAATCGACCGCATCCTCGACCGCCTCGCCGCCGCCCGGCTGCGCGTCCTGTGGCTCGGCAACCCGATCGCGCGCAGCGAGCGCTACACCGAGGACATGAGCTACATCAACCAGCTCTATGCCGACGCGATCACACGGCACGGCTTCCAGTTCGTGCCGCTGTGGACCGTCGTCGCCGACCCAGACGGCAACTACACCGCGTACGGCAAGGACCGCACCGGCGTGACGCAGCGGCTGCGCGGCGTCGACGGCATCCATTTCACCGCCGCCGGCTACGAGCTGATCGCCGAACAGATCGTCGATCGGCTGGCCGCCCCGCCGACAAAAGCGGATACTTCGCCCAGGGATGCGACGATCGGCGGCAGATCGGTCGCCGCGCAAATCGAACGATAGGAGCGGCACATGGCCGAGGCGTGGCCGCGCGCCGGGATGGCGCTGCATTTCGGCATACGGGTCGTCGCCGCCGACAAGGACAGGCTGATCGGCGAGATCGACGCCGACGAGCGTCACCTCAACGCGGTCGGCGTCGTGCATGGCGGCGCCTACATGGCTCTCGCCGACGAATTGGGCGGGCAGATGGCCGCGCTCAACCTGCCGCCCGGCGCGACCACGACGACGATCGAGTCGAAGACCAATTTCTTCCGCGCCTCGCCGCCCGGTCGCCTCAGGGCCGAATCGGTGCCGCTGCATGTCGGCCGCCGCTCGATCGTCGTGCAGACCACAATCTACACCCAAGACGGCAAGCGCGCCGCGCTCGTCACGCAAACCCAGCTCGTCATCCCGAGGGAACCCAATCCCGCGTCGGAGTGATTGGCAATTAATTCGGGCGTAGGGATCCGAAGCGAGCATAGGCCCGGGATTGACCCCTCTGCGCCCTTTAGGGGGGACAGAGGGGCCCGCGCCGCCAGGGCGTGGGAGGGTGAGGTGGGTATCGGCAACCGCTCTGGCGTCCCTCACCCCGGATCAAGTCCGGGGCAGGCTCTCACCCCGGCCCTCGCCGCCCCCGAGGGCGGAGAGGGAGTGGAGAGGTCGCTCGACCCCCGCCTCCACGCCTACCGCCCCGACCTCGCCGACGAGCGTCTGTGCGGCCGGGTGCCGGCGCCCCGCTATATCACCGGCAAGGAGGCGCGCATCGTCGTCGGCCGCGCCGAACTGCGCCGCGCGCCGTCCCTTCAGGCCGAACTCGACACATTCTGCCACTACGGCGAACCCGTGCTGGTATTCGACGAAAGAGACGGGTTTCTGTGGTGCCAATCCCAGTTCGACCGCTATGTCGGCTATCTCGAAGCCGCCCACGCCGTGCTGGGCCCCGTCCCCGCTCCGACCCATTTCATCGCCACCCCCGGCTCCTACGCCTACCCGATCCCGGACCTGCGTGCGCCGCCCGGAGATTTTCTGCCGCGCCATGCCGCCGTCACGGTCGTCGAGACCGGCCTCGTGACGCGCGGCACCGAATACGCAAGGCTCGACACCGGCCTCTTTCTGCCACTCGCCTGCCTCTCGCAAGAGCCGCCGCGCTCGCCCGACCTCGCCGCCGCCGCCGCGCTCTATCTCGGCTGTCCCTATCTGTGGGGCGGCCGGAGTTTTCTCGGCATCGACTGCTCCGGTCTCGTGCAGAGCGCGTTCCGCGACATCGGCGCAACCGTCCTGCGCGACACCGACATGCAGCGTGACACGATCGGCACGCTGATCCCGGCCGCCGCCGAAACCGATCTCCGCCGCAACGACCTGCTCTACATGCCGGGCCACGTGCTGATCCATGAAGGCGAGGGCAGCGTCATCCACGCCGACGGCGCCACCATGACGGTGCGCCGCGAACCCCTCGCCGAATTCACCCGCACCCGCGGCCTCGCCGTCTCGGCGTTTGTCGTCCGCCGCAGCTGACGCGCCCGCAGCTTGTCATTGCGAGGCGCAGCGCGCCGAAGCAATCTCGCGCCGACAGGCAGCGGCATAAAGACCCCGAGGAGAAAGCCCGTGTTCCCGACCCTGACCGACGAGCAGCGCCAATTTATCGCGAGCGTCCGCGCCCTCGCGCAAACCGAGTTCCGCGAGCGCGCGCCGCGCTGGATGGACGGCACGTTTCCGTGGGACAACATGAAGCAGCTCGCCGAGCTGGGCGTGCTCGGCATGGCGGTGCCGGAGGAATATGGCGGCCTCGGCCTGCCGGTATTCGACACCGCGCTGGTGCTCGAAGAGATCGCCAAGGCCTGTTACGTGACCGCGATGGCGGTCTTGGGCGAGGTCGGCGTGCAGACCCGCATAATCTCGCATTACGCGCCCGAGGCTATCAAGCGCCGCATCCTGCCGCAGGTTTGCAGCGGCGAGGCGATCCTGGCGATCTGCATGACCGAACCCGATGCCGGCACCGATGTCGCGAACTACAAGACCAATGTCGACCATGTCGGCAACCGGCTGCGGCTCAACGGCGTCAAGACGCTGATCAGTCGCGCTCCCGAGGCCGCGATGTTCGTCGTCTTCACCCGCGTCGATCGGAAACCCGGCCGCGAGGGGATCGGCTGCGTCCTTGTCGAACGCGGCGCGCCGGGCTTTTCGGTGACCGGCACCTATCACACGATGGGCGGCGAGAACCTGCACGAGATCCGCTTCGAGGATGTCGAACTGCCGCCGGAAAACCTCGTTCTCGAAGACGGTTTCCGCAAGCTCCTCAACGCCTTCAACACGCAGCGCTGTCTGAACCCGAGCATCTCGCTGGGCCTTGCCGAGGGCGCGTTCGAGGAGGCGGTCAAATACGCCAGGGAGCGCAGCGTGTTCGGCCGCGCGGTCGCCGATTTCCAGGGCATGCGCTGGAAGCTGGCCGAGATGTACCGCGATATCGAGGCCTCCCGCTCGATCCTCTACCGCGCCTGCGCCGGCGCCGACCCGTTCCCCGACCCGCTCCTCGCCGCCGCCGCCAAGATCACGGTCAACGAGATGGCCTTGCGCGTCACCTCGGAGGCGATCCAGGTACATGGCGGCTATGGCTTCACCGAGGAATTCCCGGTCTCCCGCTTCTATCGCGGCGCCCGCTACGGCACCTTGGGCGGCGGCACCACCGAAACCCTGAAAGACCTGATCGGCCGCCGCGTGATCGCCGGGGTGGACCCGGTGGACGGGATTTTGGGCCTCGGCGCGTTCTGAGAACGATTGCTCGGGTCGGCGCACGTATTTCCCGCTCCACCCTTCGGGGGAGAGGGAGCGACCCGCGCGCGCAAGCGCTTGAGGGTGAGGCGGGTATTGGCCGGCGCTCCGGGAACCCCCCGCCTCACCCCAACAAACGGCGCCTATTCCGCCGCTCGCGGCTCCTCGCGGACCCGCTTCGCGATCTCCTTCTGGCGGTCGAACTCGGCGCGGCGGCGGGCGATTTCCTCCGGCGACAGCCGCGCGATGTTCGAGAAATCGAGCTTCCACGCCGGGTCGGCGCTCCAGCGCAGCGGCGATTGCACGGTTGTGCGCGGCGCCGGCGCCGACTCCAGCACCCGCAGCGCCAGCTCCAGCGTGAACGCCTGAGACTCCCGGTCATGCGGCCGGCCGGCCGGGTTGCCGAGCGGGAAGTCGCTGAACAGAAAGCGCGGCACGCCGGCATATTCGACAATGTCCTTGGCGCATCCCATGACCACGGTCGGGATGCCGTTCTCTTCGAGGTGACGGGCGGCCAGACTCACGGTCTGGTGGCACACCGGTCAAACCGCGACAAGAACGACCGCGTCGACCCTGTCCTCTTGCACCCGCTTCAGCAGCTCCGGACAGTCCCGGCGCAATGTCGCGCGGTGGCTGCGGTCGGTCGGCGCGCCGTGAAAGCGCGGCGCGATCTCGCCGATCCGCCCGGTCTGCGCCAGCCGCCGCAACGCCGGCAGCGGGAACCACGTATTGCTGTCCTCGGCCGTCGTATGGGTGCGGTCGTAGCCGATATGCGAGATGCGCAGATCGTGGTCGCGGTCGGTCTCGCCGGAATACACCCGGTAGAACTTGGCGGCGCCGTTATAGGCCGCGCCCGGTCCCTGGTCGCCCTTGTCCGGCTGGTACGGCGCCGCCGTCGTGATCAGCCCGATGCGGCTCTCGGCCAGCGGTTTTTTCAGTGCCGCGAACGGCGCCTCGGCGTAATGCGCCCAGCGATACGGCGCGCCGTAGCCGAGCGTCCGATAATACTCGCGTATCCGCGCCATATACGGGATCGGCGCGTCGTGCTCCGGCGCGAAGCCAAACCCCTCCTCGTCACGATCGCTCATCAATCTCACTCCGCTTACCGCTTCGCTTGCGCATCCGACAGAACCGCCCTTATCGCAGCGAGCCAATCCTCCCAGGCAGCCGGATCGGCCGGCATGCCATCGCTCTGGATCGGCTGGATGTCACCCAGCACATCGGCCAACACCGCCGTCCCATTCGTGCGCTGATAATACTCGCTCAGGAAAACGAACATCGCCGCAAAGGCCTGCTCCGGCGATATGGCTACGTTCTCGAGTCCAGTTTTCATCGCGGCAATCTCTCACGAGGTATAAGATTTATCCCGCCATTGACGATCTTGCCGTCGCGGACGCGTGCCCAAACCTGCCGCCCGTCTGCGAGAGTTTCGGCGTACCACTCGTTCCCGACGCGGTCGACTCCGAGAAAATTCGTGCGTTTGCTCACCGTGTCTATGAGCAACCGCCTATTTCACATCGGTATCCTCTCGGAAATGTCCCTCTGCGTCGCGAAAGATATGGTCGACTCCGTCTTCATCAATCGTGATCGCCGGCATGCGGGCGAGCACGTCACCCCGCCTTGAAATACTCGACATCCTCCGGGCGCGGTTTCCAGTCGGGGTTGCTCGGCCATTCCCTGGTGCGGCCCGAGAACTCGCTGCCGTAGCGCACCCGGAACAGCAGCGTGCGCTCGGGTCCGGTGTTCCATTCGTGCAACTCGCCGGGCGGGTGCACGACAAACGACCCCGGCACGACATCGACCGTTTCGGTCGGGGTCTTCATCACGCCGCCGCCCTCGAAGCAGAAATAGATTTCGGTCGCGTGCGGGTGGCAGTGATAGGGGCTGACCTGCCCCGGCTCCCAGCACGCCACCGTCACATCGCCCTCGGCGACGCGGCCGAGCACCCGCTCGACATGTTTTTTCGGGTCGAATTTTTCTTCCGCTTTCAGATTGAAACAGTGCATCGCGTCCCTCTTTTGGAAAATCTCAGGCCGTCGCCTGCTCGCGCACGCCCAGTTCGGCGGTCATCCGCTCGCGCATGATGAATTTCTGCACCTTGCCGGTAACGGTCAGCGGGAACTCGTCGACAAAGCGGATATGGCGCGGGATTTTGTAATGCGCGATCTGACCCTCGCAAAATGCGCGCACCTCCTCGGCCGTCAGGTGCTCGTCGGCGCGCGGCTTGATCCAGGCGCAGATTTCCTCGCCGTAGCGTTCGTCGGGAACCCCGAACACCGACACGTCCTGGATCTTCGGATGGCGGTAGAGGAAATCCTCGATCTCGCGCGGATAGACGTTTTCGCCGCCGCGGATCACCATGTCCTTGATCCGCCCGACGATGTTGCAATAGCCATCCGCGTCCATCGTCGCCAGATCGCCGGTATGCATCCAGCCGCCCCGGTCGATCGCCTCCGCCGTGCGCTCCGGATCGCCCCAATAGCCCAGCATCACCAGATAGCCGCGCGTGCAGAATTCGCCGGGTTCGCCGCGCGGCACGACGCGCCCCTCGGGATCGACGATCTTCACCTCGGCGTGCGGATGCGCCTTCCCGACCGTACCGACCTGTTTCTCGATCGGATCGCCGATGAGTGTCTGCGTGCTGACCGGGCTGGTTTCGGTCATGCCATAGCCGATCGTCATCTCGGTCAGGTGCATCTTGTCGATGCATTGCCGCATGATCTCGATCGGGCATGGTGCGCCGGCCATCATGCCGGTGCGCAGACTGGTCAGGTCGAATTTATCGAACTCGGGGTGCTGCAATTCGGCGATGAACATCGTCGGCACGCCATAGAGCGAGGTGCAGCGCTCCTCGTGGATCGTCTCGAGCGTCGTCAGCGGGTCGAACCCCTCGCCCGGAAACACCATCGCCGCGCCGTGCGTCATGCAGGCGAGACTGCCGATCACCATGCCGAAACAGTGATAGAGCGGCACCGGGATGCACACTTTGTCGCGCTCGCTGTAGTGCATCGCCTGGCCGAGAAAGAAGCCGTTGTTGAGGATATTGTGGTGCGTCAGCGTGGCGCCCTTCGGCGCGCCGGTGGTGCCCGACGTGAACTGGATGTTGATCGGGTCGTCGAATTGCAGACGCTCGGCCAGTTCCGCGAGACGCGCCCGCTCGGCGGGGCCGCCCATCGCCGCGACATCGTCAAAGGCGAACATTCCGGGCAATGCCTGGCCGCCGATCTGAATGACGCAGCGCAGCTGCGGCAGCTTCGCCGCCTGGAGCGCCCCCGGTGCGGCGCTCGCCAGCTCCGGGGCGAGCGCGTTCAGCATGCCGACATAGTCGCTGGTCTTGAACGCGGTCGCGGTGATGATGCCGGCGACCCCGACCTTGTTCAGCGCGTATTCCAGTTCGGCGAGGCGATAGGCCGGGTTTATGTTGACCAGGATCAGCCCGGCTTTTGCCGTGGCGAATTGCGTCACGACCCATTCGGCGCAATTGGGCGCCCAGATCGCGACCCGTTCGCCGGGTTCGAACCCGAGCGCCAGCAGCCCGGCGGCGAGCGCGTCGACCCGCTCGCCAAACTCGCGCCAGGTCCAGCGGATGCCCTGCTGCCGCACGGTCAAGGCGTGGCAATCGCCGTAGCGGGCGACCGCCTTGTCGAACGCGACGCCGATCGTCTCGCCGATCAGCGGCGTATCGACCGCGCCATGCACATAGCTCAGCTTTTCACTCATCGCTGCGGCTCCTGCGGCGCGCGCCGCTCGTGTTTCCATTCGGCCGCCGGCCTGTCAGCTTCCGGCACAGTCGGCGGCGCCGGCGCGGCCGACCAGACCGGCGGGCCGGCCGGCGCCGGTTGCGGCGGCTCGGCCGCCAGTTCCTGGCCAGGCCGATATTCGCGCCGCAGGCGATGCGACGCCCGCACCGTCAGCGGGATCGATCCGACATAAACCGCCCCGACCACGATCAGTGTAACCCATGGCGAGGTTGTAAAAAATGCCGCCGCCAGCCCGACCCCAAGCAAAGTCGGCACGACATGATGGCTCGGGATGCGGATGCGCTTCAGCGAAAATGTCGGGATCGTGCTGACCATCAGCAGCGCGACGGTGCCGATCCACACCGCGTTCACGATCGGCGAGCGCGCGATCCAAAATCCCCATTCGAAGCTGATGAACATCGGCAGCATGATCAGCCCGGCTCCGGCCGGGGCCGGCACGCCGCTGAAGAAATTCGACCGCCACGGCGGCGGTTCGGCGGCGAGCTGGGTGTTGAAACGCGCCAGGCGCAAGGCGCAGCACACCGCGTAAAACAGCACCATCGCCCAGCCGATGCTCTGCAGCCCCGACATCGTCCACAGATAAAGCATGACGGCGGGCGCCGCGCCGAAGCTGATAAAGTCGGACAGACTGTCGAGTTCGGCCCCGAAGCTCGACGTCGCTTTCAACAGCCGCGCCAGTCGCCCGTCGAGCCCGTCGAAAATGCCGGCGGCGATGATGGAAAACACCGCGTACTCGAACTGGCCTTTCACCGCGAAGCGGATCGCCGTCATCCCCGCGCACAGCGCCAGCAGCGTCAGGATGTTCGGCACCATGCGGTTGACCGAGAACGGCGCCAATCGCCGCGCCCGCGGCCGCCGCACCCTCATACGGGCGGAACGCATCGCCTTCATCTTCCCTGCCAGCGTGTTCCGGCTACTCTAACATGAATTCATGACCCGATGCCTGCACGCGCCGAAATTCAGTGCGCGACCCCGCCGCGCTCGGGTTCGGCGGCGTTGCGATCGGCGAGCACGGTTTCGCCGGCGATCGTGCGCTGTCCGACCGCGACCAGCGGCAGGTAGGGCGGCGGGCAATAGACATCGGCGCGCGAGCCGAAGCGGATGATCCCGATCCGCTCGCCGCGACCGAGCCTCTGCCCCTCATAGACCGGACAGACGATCCGCCGCGCCACGAGGCCCGCGATCAGCACGAAGGGGATGTCCGGCCCTTCGGCCTGTGCGATGCGGATCGCCAGGCGCTCGTTGTCGGTGCTGGCCTTGTCGAGGCTGGCGTTGAGAAACCGCCCGTTTGTGTAGCGCCGCGCCGCGACCCGGCCGCCGACCGGCGTGCGCGCGACATGCACGTCGAACAGATTGAGAAAGATGCTGATGCGCGGCACAGGCGCGTCGCCCATGTCGAGTTCCGGCGGCGGCGATGCCGGGCGTATCGCGGCGACGATCCCGTCCGCCGGGCTGACGATCACCCCCGGCCGGGCCGGTGTGACGCGCCACGGATCGCGAAAGAAATACGCCATCCACAAGGTCGCGATCACCCCGACCCACCCGAGCGGCCGCCACAGCAGAAACAGGACAACCGTCGCGCCCGCGGCGATGGCGACGAACTTCCACCCGTCCGGATGAACCGGCGCCAAAACCTGCCGCCACATGCTCATTTACTAGCCCTTGGCGCGCGCCGAAGAAACCAAGATGAGTGCAGCGCACATATCCGTCCCCGGAGATTCGGACCGATCCCCCCGCAAGCAGGGTTACGCAGGGGCGCACCCCCGGACATCTCAGGTCCAGCACCGGCCGGTATTATTCGAGGAGAGAATGGCACGCTCCCATTCATGACATTTCTCCCTCGATCGAGCGCACATTCAGTCCCAATCTGATTCCGGCCACGCCGGCCGCAGGTCGCGCAGTAGCGGTTTGAACTTGCCGCTGATTTCAAACTCAAACGGCTCGCTCACTCCCTCGCCGGCAAGGGTCCAATAGCCAAAGAATTTGCGCTGATTCAGTTCCCACAAATGGGGCAACATCGCCTCGGTCGCGGCTTTCTTCGCCTGCTCCCAATCGTCCGTTAAGAGCCAGGCGAGCGTATGGAGGAGATCGTAGGCCCAACTCCACGGGACCATATCGAAATCTTCCAAATCGAGACGGATCATCGCGTCCTCGTGGCCTGGCAAGCCTGCCAAGTGCGGCGTCACCGCCATCGTGCCCATGAGCTGCGAGCCATAATAGACCTTGTAGGCCCGCACCACCGGCCTGATGCCGCCAAGCAATTCATCGGTTTCCTCAAAAACCCAGCCGGTGTGGCGCGCCAGTTGGAAATGGAGCTTCTCAGGAAAGTTATGGAACGCGTCGAACACCACCTGATCGTGTGGGCTGACTTGGTGCTCGATTGGATGCGCTGCGCCACGAGGGTAGGGGTTACCAGGGATCACGTGCTGTGGTTGGTGCCGCTTGCCATTCATGGCGCGGTAGACGCGCTTGCGGTCGCCGCCGAGCATCACTGACCGCAGCGAAGAAGCCTGGTCCACAAGCCACCACACGACCACAATCGCCAGCAGCGCAAGCAGCCCTTCCCAGCTGATCTCAAACCACGCATGGGCAGCCCACAGGCTCAACCCCAACGCCGCCGAAGCCAGAAGTCGCAGGAAGCCAATGGCGAAGTGCTTGGCTCTGACCTTGGCCTTCAGCCGGGAGCTTAATAATGTTCTGCCGCGCAATTTCGTTGCCAACCTCAGCGACCATTCCCTCGGCGCGCGTCAAGCAGCTTCCACCCTGAGGACCCGAGCGACCCGGCAAAGACCCTGCGTGTTCTCACGCTCATGCTGGCAAGCAAGCATTGATCTCGACCAGGCCGGGTTTCACCAGAGGCCCGCTTTTCGCCTGCGGCTGCCAGGGGAGACCGGCTATCGGCCCGGCGCCGGGGCCAGCACCTCGCGCTTGCCGACATGGTTGGCGCCGCTGACGACGCCTTCGGCTTCCATGCGCTCGATCAGCTTGGCGGCGCGGTTGTAGCCGATCTGCAGATGGCGCTGCACAAAGCTCGTCGAGGCCTTGCGCTCGCGCGTCACCAGCGCCACCGCCTGGTCGTACAATTCGTTGCCCGATCCGCCCTCCTCGTCGCCGCCAAACACCTCGACGGCGGCGCCGTCATCCTCGGTGATGTCGTCGATATAGTCGGGCGCCCCCTGCGCCTTCAGGAACGAGACAACGCGCTCGACCTCCTCGTCCGACACGAACGGCCCGTGCACGCGCGTCACCCGCCCGCCGCCGGCCATGTAGAGCATGTCGCCGCGTCCCAAGAGCTGCTCGGCGCCGCCCTCGCCGAGGATCGTCCGGCTGTCGATTTTCGACGTCACCTGGAAGCTGATGCGGGTCGGGAAATTGGCCTTGATGGTGCCGGTGATGACATCGACCGACGGGCGCTGCGTCGCGGTGATCAAGTGGATGCCCGCCGCCCGCGCCATCTGCGCCAGCCGCTGCACCGCCGCCTCGATCTCCTTGCCGGCGACCAGCATCAGGTCGGCCATCTCATCGACGACGACAACAACCAGCGGCAGCTCGCTGGCGTCGAACGGCTGCTCCTCGAGGACCGGCTCGCCGGTCTCGGCGTCGAACCCGGTCTGCACCTTGCGCGTCAGGCTTTCGCCCCGTTCGGCCGCCTCCCGTACCCTGGCGTTGAACCCGTCGATGTTGCGCACGCCGAGCCGCGACATCTTCTGGTAGCGGCTTTCCATCTCGCGCACGGTCCATTTCAGCGCGAGCACCGCCTTTTTCGGGTCGGTGACGACCGGCGACAACAGATGCGGGATGCCGTCGTAGACCGACAGCTCCAGCATTTTCGGGTCGATCATGATGAATTTGCACGTGTCGGGCGGCATCCGGTAGAGGATCGACAGGATCATCGTGTTGATGCCGACCGATTTGCCGGAGCCGGTCGTGCCGGCGATCAGCAGATGCGGCATGCGCGCGAGGTCGGCGATGACCGGCTCGCCCGAGATGTCCTTGCCGAGCGCCAGAACGAGCCGCCCGCCATGCTTCTCGAAGGCGGGCGACGCCAGCAATTCGCGCAGATAGACCGTCTCGGCGCGCCGGTTCGGCAGTTCGATGCCGATCACGGTGCGGCCGGGCACGACCGCGACGCGCACCGAAATGGCGCTCATCGAGCGGGCGATGTCGTCGGCGAGGCCGATCACGCGCGACGCCTTGATCCCCGGCGCCGGTTCGAGTTCGTACAACGTGACCACCGGTCCCGGCCGCACCTGCACGATCTGGCCGCGCACGCCGTAATCCTCGAGCACGGTTTCGAGCATGCGTGCGTTGCGCGCCAGCGCCTCGTCGTCGACCACCTCGGCGCGCCCGGCCGGCGGGTTGGTCAGGAGACCGAGGGACGGCAGCACCGGCTCGGGCGGCGGCACACGATCGGGCGACGGCCGCGCGTCGTGCTCGGCGCGCGACGCGACGCTATCAGGCTTGGCCCGCGGCAATACCAGCCGCACCAGCCGGCCGCCCGCCTCATCGGAAGCCGGTGCCGCGCCCGCGAGGCGGGGCGCGGCCGGCACGCCGTCGCCAGCCTCCACCCGCGGCTCGCGCCGCTGCGGCAGCGTCACGACCGCACCCGCTCGCGGGTCGCGCGCGCCGGTGCCGGGTCTGGCCGGGTTCGGCGCCGGCCCAGGCCGAGCGGCGCGCCAGGTCCGCAGCAGATACCCGCCGAGCACCGCCGAGCCGCGCCCCGAAGACACGGCCAGCCATCCGGCGCCGCGCCCCGCGCCGCTGCCGAGGTGGCGCCACTGGCCGGCCGACAGACCGATGATCGACAGCAGCAACGGGCCGACCAGAGCCGCCGCGACCATCGCCAAAGGCAGCTCCAGCGCACCCAGGCCCGCCCTCCCCGCCAGGCCCAGCAGCAACGACCCAAAAAGACCGCCGGCGCCCGAGAGCGCCTCGTCGGACCGCAGGATCGCGAACGCCGCCGCGCCGAGAGCGAGCGCCAGCACCAGCTGCATCAGCTTGCGGACCGGCCGGCGCAGCGGATGCTGCAATAACAGCCCGAACGCCCAGCCGAGGATCGCGGCCGGCAGCAGATAAGCGGCCAGCCCGAGATATTGCAGCAGCAGATCGGCAACCACGGCCCCGCTATAGCCGAGATAATTGCGCGGCGGCGCCGCGGCGGCCGTATCGAGCGACGGATCGCTCTGGTTGTAGGTCAGCAGCGCCAGGCAGAGCAGCGCGCTCGCGACCATCAGCGCGATGCCGAGCGCGGGCAGCACCTGCCGCGTCGCGGCATGGCGAAGCTCGCCGCTCCGCCGGCTCAGCCGATCCCAGCCGAAACTCGAGATCTGTGCGGTTCTGGGCATCCCCCGGCCCCTGCTCTCAGCTCGATACGCCGCGCCGGCCCCCACCGGTACGCCGTCAATCCTGCACCGACGAATCTTGTACCATTAGGCGAACCGCTCCTACAGCACGCGCGCGATCCGCGCAAAAGCGGCTTCTAGCGTCGCCTCGTCGTGCACGATCGCGAGGCGGATATAGCGCGCTCCCGGGTTCTCGCGTCCGTCGGCGGCGCGCGCCGTATAGCCGCCGGGCAGAACACGCACAGCCGCATCGCGCCACAACCGCAGCGCCGCCTGTTCGCCGTCGCCGACATCGAGCCACAGAAAGAACCCGCCCTGCGGCCGGTAAAAGCCGAATCGGCCGCCGAGCGCGGCCTCGGCAATGTCGAATTTGCGGCGATAGCGGGCGCGGTTTTCCTCGACATGCGCCTCGTCGCGCCACAGCGCCGCCGCCGCGGCCTGGATCGGCAGCGGCACCTGGCAGCCGCCGTAATCGCGCAGATGCTTGAAGTGCGCGATCAGACCGGGGTCGCCGGCGACAAACCCGGAACGCAGCCCGGCCGCGCTCGACCGCTTCGACAGCGAATGAAACACCACCACGTTGTCGAAGCCGCGTCCGAGGGCGGCGCAGGCTTCGAGCGCGCCCGGCGGCGGCGTCCGGTCCCAGATCTCGGCATAGCACTCGTCGACCGCGAGCACGAAATCGTATTCCCGCGCCAATGAAATCGCCTGTTTCAGATAGTCGAGGCTGGCGATTGCTCCCTGAGGGTTGGCCGGCGAGCACAGATAGAACAGCGCCGTGCGCTCCCAGGTCTCGCGCGGGATCGCCGCCAGATCGGGCATGAACCCGTTCTCGGCCGTCGCGTCGAGAAACACCGCGTCGGCCCCGGCCATCGTCGCGGCGCCGTTATAGACGAGGTAATAGGGGTTCGGCACCAGCACGACCGGCCGCCGTCCCGCTTTCTCGCGCGGCACGGCAAGGCTCGAAAACAGGTACAGCCCCTCCTTCGTGCCCGCCAGGTTGGTGACGTGCCGGTCGGGATCGATCGCGCCTTGCGGCAGCCGGTAGCGCCGGGTCAGCCAGTCCGCGATCGCCTGCCGCAGCTCCGGCGTGCCGGCCATCGGCGGGTATTTGTTCCACTCATGCGCGTGCGCCGCCAGGATCTCGGTCAACAGCGCCGGCGGCTGATGCTGCGGCTCGCCGAGCGACATCATGATCGGCGGGTCATTGACGAGCGGCGTCACCGGGTTGAGCAGCGTGCGCAGCGCCTCAAACGGGTAATCCGAAAGCGTGTCGAGCAGCGGGTTCAGCGGCATGGCGCCGGCGAGCTTACGCGAACGGCCCGGCGGGCGGAAGAATGCCGGTCGGGATCCTGCCCGGCGAACGCGTCCGGTGTATGGTTCCGATGGCCCGGGTTCGCCGCGGAGAAACACGATGAGCAGAATCGCGCAATGCTGCTGCGGGTCACTGCGCGCCGAGGCGCTCGCCGATCCGGTCGCCGTCCTTGCCTGTCATTGTCTCGAATGCCAGCGCCGGACCGGCGCGCCGTTCGGGGTCGGCGCGTATTTCCGAAGAGAGCAGGTGCGCACCGCCGGCCCGCACAAGCTCTACATTCGCGAAGGACAAGAAGGGCGCAAGCTGCAAAATCCACTTCTGCCCGGAATGCGGTTCCTCGGTCTACTGGTATACCGACGTGCGCCCGGATCTGATCGGGGTAGCCGCCGGAGCCTTTGCCGACCCGTCCTTTCCTCCGCCGACGCGCTCGTTCTGGGAGGCCACTCGCCACGGATGGATTGCATTTGAGCATGACCCGGAGCGCTTGCCGCAGCAGCCGGCGTTCGCGCCACCGGCAAAACGCTGACGCCGCTACCCAATTGTCTGCGCGGCGTTTTCACTCGCCACTGTCCACCCCGCAGCCGCGATCAGGCTCTGCGTGCTGGCGTCTGGGCGTCGTGCAAGCAACGGCTGCGTTCCTTCTGCGGCTACTTGCGATTTTGGCGATAACAATCGCTCCCGTGCGAGCGTCGCAGTTTCTCGGCGTGACCTCGGACGCCCGCACCCGGACCTTGCTGCATCGGATCAACGTATTTTCCGACGACCCGAACTCGTTACACGATCCTCGGTATCCGCAGCCGCAAACCGGCGCCGGTAAAATCTTCGCGCCGATCGGACTGATCTGGACCAATCACCCGCAACCGGACCCAGGGAACGCACCTACGTCGCATCTGCGGATGGGAACGGCGTTTCTTGTTTCGCCATGTTACGTCCTGACCGCGTTCCATATCGTATTCGGATACCGAACGGGGTTCCGAAAAGACAACCAGCAGCCGGAGCGGGAGGTTTCCGCAACCTTCAGCGCGGGGGGCAGGACGGCGCGCGCGGTGCCGGTAAAATATGGCCGGTTCTCTCTGTTCCCCGCCCAGGATTGGGCCCTCCTCCGGCTCAAACCGCAAGGCGGAGACCGTTGCCTGGGCGAGGATCCGGACATCGGCTGGCTTCGATTGGCTCCGTTGCCGCCCGCCGTGGCACCCAAAAAATCGCTTTCGATCGCTGGCTACCCCGCAGACAAAAATCGTGAATCGTTGTGGCGGCAGGATAGCTGTCATCTCTTTGAGCGTTATCGCGATATCGAGAACGACGGCTTGTGGACGACGAACTGCGCTACTCGGCCCAGATCCTCCGGAGCGCCGATTTTCTTCGTCGAAAATGGTGCCTTGAATGTTGTGGCAGTGATGAGCGGGCATCTCGGAAATGACGCGGACAACAAGATACTGCCCGGATGGGACCCGGCGCGCGCCAATCTCGCGCTCGACATCAACAAAATAATCGCGACGGATGCCGATTTTCTGAAACTTATCGAAGCCGATATCGGTCGATTTCGCCGGCGCAACCCGGCGCGGGCACGCTGAGAGGCGATGTCTACCCGACCCCAAAAACGCCTGACGTGCTCGCGGGCGCGGAGGGTCGGTTACCGGCCTTTCTGACCGCGCCAGTCCAGCAAGCCTTCCTCGAAATACTGCGAGAACGCCTGGATTATGTCCGGCACCGAAACGCCCGGCATTTCCGGGATGAACATTTGGGCGATTTCCGCAACGGTTCTTTGGCCGTCCACGAGGGCGACAAGTCGAGCCGCCTCGTTGCTGACCCGCATGGTTTGCGGCCGGGACGGATAGCGTTCATGGCGCAATACCGTCGTCGGCTTCGCGTCGGTCCCGAGGCGCTGCCGTTGTATCAATTGGGCCCCCGGAAAGTGGTGCGGTACGATCTGCGGGATCTCGGCCGCGCCGGGCGTAGTCGGCGTCGGCGTATCCGTCACGTGGCCCGTTTTTCTTGCCGAGGTCAGATAGCAAACGTGGTTTTGAAAGCTCCAGGACGGGAAATCGCGGCTCACGTCGAGATGCGTGGTGCGATACGCGTCGGCCTCGATGACGCTGAATCCGGCTGTTTCCAAGAAGGCCGCGCTCTCGTTTTGATCGAAACGCCACAGCGCCTTCAGCGGCCCGGATGGACCATAGTTGATCCATACGCCCCCGTCGCGAAGGATGCGGTGAATCTCACTCGCCAGCCCGCGCGGCGCCGGCATCAAGTCGAGCAGAAAGGCGGTGACGAC
Organism: Alphaproteobacteria bacterium; assembly: GCA_050181375.1. Classification (GTDB taxonomy): domain Bacteria; phylum Pseudomonadota; class Alphaproteobacteria; order ATCC43930; family CGMCC-115725; genus DATARH01. The sequence continues at coordinate 13,286 of JBFXDF010000006.1, read as the reverse complement.
GCAATCCACCGAACCGTCGGCGAAAGCGGTATTAAAAGCGTCCATCGCGGCCAACATGACAGGCGGTTCAGCCGATCCGTTGTTGTCCCCCCGCAGAATTACGTGACCGGCCGGGTGGATCATCCGGGGCAAGGCCAGATCGAGGGTTTTCCCGTCGAGCAGATCGCGCGCGGCTCTGAGCGCCGGCAGCGTCAAATCGAACCCCAGTATCTGTCCGAATTCCGGCGCCAGCTTTGCCAGCAGGCCGGCCGCGCCGCAGCCGGGAAACACCGCCGACTTTTCCGAAAAATCGCCAAAGGCACGCCTCAGCGCGACGCCGATTCTGTCCTTTATGTCCTCGAGCTCCGTCGTCTGTGTCCAATCCCGCAGCAAAAACGGCACAAGCGCCTCGAGTGTCCATCCCGAGACGTGCGCGCTCGGCAACAGTCCGCGATCATCAGCCGGCGCAGAGGCAGGGGGTTCGAGCAACGCAAGCAATGAATCGATCCGGGCGATCTCGGTCTCGATAATGTTGCGGTGCCGATCGACCGATACGGGCGGCAAGCCCAGTTCGGTCTTCAGAATTTCAAGACTCTCCCTGCGCTGACGAGCCTCGCGGGACACCCGCCCGAGGGAGGTCAGTTCCGAACGCAGGTATTCCAAAGGCCCGCGGACCAGGATCGGAATGCCCGAGATCACCGGATATTCGCTGCCGCAATTCCGGCAGCCGAGGTTCAGGTCTTCCGACGTTAACGCGCCGTGACACTGAAGACAGCGCAACGACCAGCGATGAAGCGCTTTTTTTTCGTCAATCATGCCATCGCTGCCATAGACGTGAGCAATTGGCCGATATTGCTGCCGAGCCCGGTCCGCGGCAACATGGCGAGCACGCGCGCCGCCGACCGGGTGAGCCGAATATTCGCCGCTCCCCCGGTTTTGCCTTGCGGCGATCGCGGTTCGCTATGCCGACACGGCTCCGGGAGGATAAGCGATGGCGGATTTCCTGTTCGTCTGTCTGCAAGACGAAGACAAGATCGCGTCTTTCGCGATCGATGCCGCGACCGGCGCGTTGACCAGACGCGCCGACACGCCCCTCGCCGGCGGGCCATCGGTGCTGGCGCTCAGCCCCGACCGGCGGGTCGTCTATGTCGGGCGGCGCGCGCCGGCGGCTATTTCGAGCTATCGCATCGATCCGATGACCGGCGCCCTCAGCCCGCAAGGCAGCGTCGAGGCGGCGGACGCGCCGACCTTTCTCGCGCCCGACCGCACCGGCCGCTATCTGCTCGCGGCCTATTATCAGGGCGGATACGCCGCCGCGCATCCGCTTGGGGCGGACGGGTCGGTCGGGGCGCCGCCGATCAATCGCCAGGACACCGCGGTCGGCGCGCACGCGATCGCGACCGACCCGTCGAACCGCTACGCCTTCGTCCCGCACATCTCGCGCGTGCAGGACAATGTTCTCGAACCACCGAAAAACATCCCGGGACCCAATTTCATCGCGCAGTTCCGGTTCGACGTTGCGACCGGCGCTCTGACGCCGAATACGCCGTTCCGCGTCGAGCAGGCGGAACTGATCGGCCCGCGTCACTATTGTTTTCACCCGGATCGCGGCCTCGTCTATTTCTCCGACGAACAGGGGTGCAGCGTCAGCGTCTACCGCCTGGACCCGGCGACCGGCGCCTTGTCGGCCGTACAGCGGGTCGGCACGCTGCCGGACGGGTTTTCCGGCCGCAACACCTGCTCGCAAATCCATCTGACCCCGTCGGCGAGGTTCCTCTATGTCGGCAACCGCGGCCATAACAGCATCGCCGGGTTCGCCGTCGACGCGGCGACCGGTCAGCTGCGGCCGCTCGGGCACGCCGCGACCGAGGCGGTTCCGAGCGCGTTCGGTCTCGATCCCGGCGGGAACTATCTGTTCGCCGCCGGAACCGCCACCGGCAAGCTCGCCTCCTACCGCATCGACACCGCAACGGGCGCTCTGGCCCCGCTCGCCGTAATCGACGCCGGCCGCCGCCCGGCGGCCGTTATGGCGACCCGCCTGACCGGATAGCGCTCAACACAATCACCGGGATCATCCGTTATGTCCGGGCCGGGCCCGGCCCGGCCATCTGCGCGGTCCGGCATTTTCCCGAGGATGCCCGGAACAGCTCCGGGCGCGACGGTCTCGGGGCGCGTACCATCCGGTTTTGTCCGTGCGCCGGCGTGCCCTGCCGATATGCGCTATGGTTGCAATTGGGCGCAATTCAGGACCCGCGGCGCATCGCGGTAGAACCACGACAGCCGGCCCCTCATGACGAGAAGAACTTCTTTCGGTTCAACCGCGAGATCGCAAAATTTGTGCGCGACGCTCTTGAATATCCGCGTTTCCGGATAGGGCGGCACATTAAGCTCGGCGAAGGCCAGGTCGACAACCGGGACAAAGTTTCGCTGCCGGTCGTCGATCTTGACGATTTGCCGGACCGAACCAGGCAGGCGAGCCGCGACGCCGTCCGATACGTAAACGGTGGCGATGTTGGTCGTCCCGGAATAGAGCGACCACGACAAATACGAATCCCAGACGTTGAAGAAATAAAGGAGCGGCAGAATTCCAAAAAGAAGCAGAAGGGCTTTCGGCGCGGTGTAATTTCGTACCACGAACACGTCGCGAATTGGGTTCGTCCTGACCTTCGCAAAGAGAACCACGACCGACAACGCCAACGCGATATTCCACGGCCAGACAATGTTGTCCCAATCATGGCCGAGCGGGCCTAGTGTCCACAGGACGAGACCGCACATCGCCAGCGCCATTACGATTGCCACGCTCCGCGTTCGAGCAAACAGCAGCCCGATGCCGATCCCCATTTCCACAAAAGGCGTGATCCTGACGAAGACATAAAAAAGCCGCCAGGCCTCCGCGGGAAGAGCTTTCTGTACCGGCGTCAGTACCCACATGAACTGACTGATGAATTCCGGGTTGACCTTTTGCAGTCCGCTCCAGAAATACATGCTCGCCACGACGCAGCGGCAAATGTCGAGGATCAGGTCGCGTCCGACAACATCATCGAAACGCCACGAATAAAGTCCCAATATCGCGAGCATAAAGCCGTATTGGTACACCCACGGCTGCAGCCTTTGCTGGTCGAAAAAGACCATCAACAGCGTCAACGCGACCGCCAGCCAGATAAACGGGCGCGGCCATGAAATAACGATGGCCGCGACCAGCGCACCTGACAGCAGCAAAAAGAAAATCCAATCGATCGGATAAGAAAGCGGCGGGAGCACATCCAGCAGAGGCGTCGGCGGATAAAATCGGGCACCGGCCCACAGCGTCGGCGACAGCGGCAGCCCGAACAGAAACCCGATGCAAAGTATCATCTTCAGCCAGTAAACCCGGCTGGCCGGACCGAACAGAAAACGTCTATTGGCGGCGATAAAGCTGTAACCGATCGGCAACACCGACCTGATGCCTGGAAAACGGCCAACGGCCACGGCGAACTTCCAAGCCGGATAGGGTTCCAAAAGCTTTAGAATGGCATCGGCATTCTTGTAAATCTGGCCGTCGGCCCCGACGACATGCATTTCCCGTTCAACGTCAGCTCGCGTGAACGCCGATGGCAGCGGCTCCTTTGTTATGTCTTTCATCGAAAATTTTTCGGCGTTCGACGATTCATCGATCTTGCCGACAATCGCCACGCACATCGGGCAGCTGCCGTCGTAATACACGGCGTCTTTGTTTTCGGTTTTCCCGCATTCCCCGGTCATGCTGAAACGCCTTCACCGATTGAGACGGCGGACGCATGCGAAGCGCCGGGAGGACCAACGGACATGCGCTGCGGTCCTGGCGACTTCCACGATTAGAATCGCCGTTTGTCGGGGAGCAGGCAATTACGATTCGCGTTGTCCCGACCGTCTATCCCTACCCGGGCTCGACATGCTCGCCGGCCAGTCGAGCCAGTCGTCGCAGCAATATCTCGCGCGGGTCCTCCTCAGGCGAGGCGGGCGGTTCGGGTGGAAGTCCGATCTGCCGCATCAGATCGAACAGCAGCTTGACGGCGCGCAGGTCGCCATCGGCCGATTTCTCGACGAGCGCCGCGATAATCGCCTCGCGCTGGGTCCGCGGCTGCCGCTTCTTCGATGCGTTGCGCCGGTCGAGCGCCTCGGCCAGCAGGCTCGCCAGATCGGTTTTTCGCCGCGGTCGGCCCCGCGGGTTTCCCGACACCCCTTTGCGAAACCGCGTGTGCGGCGGCGGCTTGCCATACCCGACCGCATACCCGGCCGCGGCGGAACGCGGTGTCCCGGCGCTCTCGTCCTGCCCCATGCATCCATCCCGGGCTTGACGCAACCCCGGAGCGTATACATCTTATTACAGCAATTGTCAATATGACAAATAGGAGAGGCAATCTTGGTTCCCTAATCGCGCCGCCTCTTTCCCTGTTTAGCGTCTCGAATTCGCTGCTTTCCATCCGGAAAATTCCCGCGTTCCGGGGCACTCCCGCCGGTTTCCGGGGCGTCCGGCCATATGATTCGCCACAACAGGGAATTGCGCTATCGTCAACGCCGCCGCAGCGACAGCACGGCCAAGGCAGCCCAGCCGAGCATCAGCGCCGCGCCGCCGATCGGCGCGAGCCAGCCAACCCAGGCCGCCGCGCCGGCGGCCAGCGCGAACAGGCTGCCGCTGAACAGCACGATCCCGGTGGCGAAGCTCCATCCGGCGACGGTCGCGGGGCCGCGCCGGGGCTCGCGGCCTTGCGCCAGCGCCAGGACGGCGACCAGCCGCCGCCGCGTGCACCATGCCGTACCACGACCCGGCGCGCAGCAATTCGGCGGCTCTCGGCGCCGTCCCCGCATGCGCCGCCAGCGCGCCCGCGACCACCGAGGCGAGGCCCCCCAGACCGGCGACCGCCAGCCACAGCCGCGTCACCCTCGGGCGCTCCGCTCGCGCAGCACGCTCTCGTACAGGCCCAGCGTCTCTGCCGCGATCCGCTCCTCGGCAAAGTCGCGCTCCACGAGAAGCCGCCCGGCTCGCCCCATCGCGCGCCGCCGCTCCGGGTCGCGGGCCAACGCCGCGATCGCATCGCACAGCGCCCCCGTGTCTCCCGGCGGGACGAGCACCCCGGTCTCTTCGCCGGTCCGGTCCGCAGGGCCGCCCGGCCGTACGATCTCGCGGCAGCCCGGCATATCGCTCGCGACGATCGCCCGCGCGCAGGACGCCGCTTCGAGCAGCGATTTCGGCAATCCCTCGCCATAGGTCGAGGGCAGCACCGCGATGGCGGCCTCGGCCCAGACCTCGCGCACGTCCTCGACGCGCCCGAGCCAGCTGACCCCCGGCTGCGCGGCAAGCGCCGCCAGCGTCCGGTCGTCGAGCGAATCGGGATTGTCGGGATCGGTCGGCCCGGCCAGCACCAGCTCAACGGCAAGCCCGTCGTCGCGCAGCCGGCGCACCGCGGCGACCGCGTCGAGCACGCCCTTGCTGCGCAACATGCGGCCGACCAGCGCCATCTTGACGACCGGTCCCCCGGTAACCGGCTTCGGCTCGGGCAGCGGCGCGAAATATTCGGTATCGACCCCGGAGCCGCGGATCAGGACATGACGCGCCGGATCGATCCCGAGCGCGGCGAGCGCCTCCCCGTCCTCCGGGTTCTGCACGATGACGCGGGCATCGCCGGCCGCGTAGCGCACCCCCCGGCGCAGCGCCGCGCGGCGCAGCCGGGTCGCGCCGGTCGCCGGCAGAAATCCCGAACCGAGACCGTTGATCGCCGCGACGCAGGCCGGCCGCGCGGCAGGGTTCGGAAACGCCAGCCGCAGCGCCACGCCGCCGAACAGCACCGGCTTCAGCGCGACATGGTGCACGATGGCGGGCCGCTCGCGCCGGTAGAGCGCGGCGATCGCCGCGACAGCGCGGGCGGCGCCGACAACCCGGTCGCCGCGCCGTCGCCAATTAAGCGCCTCCAGGCGAAACCCCTCGGCGCGGATCCGCTCGCCGTGCATGCGCTCGCGCGCCGCCACGACCACGTCGAACCCGGCGTCCCGCGCCGCCCGCGCGATCGGCAGCCGGTGCGACCAGAAATACCAATCCTCGGTAACCAGAAAAATCAGCTTCGGCCGGTCGGAGAGAGCTTTGTCGATCCGGGATTGCAGGAATGCGAGCACGCGAGGCTCCGGGAGACATCCGCTCGGCAGCGCCGCCGGCCGCCGAGAGAGCGTTGCCGGCACGAACGATCCTGTTTAATCCATCCGCGGCTCCGCCGCTCGCGGAAACAGCAGAACGGGACAGATGGTGGCGCGAATTCTGGTCACCGGCGCGGGCGGCTTTATCGGCCGCGCTTTGTGCCTGGCGCTCGCCGCGCGCGGTCACCGCGTAGTGGCCGGCCTGCGCCGTCCGGCCCGGGACGCCGTGCCCGGCGTCGAATCGCGGCTGCTCGGCGACATTGTTCCGGGCCGCGACTGGGGCGGCGCGCTGCGCGATCTCGACATCGTCATCCATCTGGCGCAGCGCGCGCATGTCCCGCCATCGGGACCCGTCCTCTCCGCCGAGCCGGCCGCCGCCGCCGCGCTGGCGCGGGGCGCCGCGCTCTCGGGCGTGCGGCGGTTCGTCTATCTCAGCTCGATCAAGGCAATGGGCGAGGCGACCGCGCCCGGCCGCCCGTTCCGCCCGAACGACGCGCCCCTCCCCCAGGACGCCTACGGCCGCGCCAAGCTCGCCACCGAGCGGGCGCTCGACGCGGCCGCGGCCGAAACCGGGCTGGACCTCGCGATCCTGCGCCCGCCGCTGGTCTACGGCGCCGGCGTCGGCGGCAATTTCCGGGCGCTCCTGCGGCTGGCGCGCAGCGGTCTGCCGCTGCCGCTGGCCGGTCTCGAGAACCGCCGCAGCCTCCTCGCGCGCGGCAACCTGGTCGATCTGATCGCCACAATCTGCGCGTATCCCGCCACGGTGCCGGCCGGAAGCGGCCGCATCCTGCTGGCCAGCGATGGCGCCGATCTGTCCACCCCCGAGCTGGTCCGCATCCTTGCCGCGGCGCAAGGCCGGAACGCGAGCCTCTTCCCCCTCCCGACCCCCCTGTTCGCCGGGCTGCGCCGCTTGCCCGTTGTGGGACCGGCCGTGTGCCGGCTGACGCTGTCGCTGCAGGTCGACGATGCCGCGACCCGAACGACGTTGGACTGGCGGCCCCCGCTCCCGGCCGAAGCGGCGCTGGCCGAAACCGCCCACGCTTTCTCGAGGTCATGACTTTTGGTCGGATCGATTGCCCGCTCGGAGGCGTTAACGCCTTTTTCACAGGCCGAGGCGCCTTGTCGGCGCCGCTTCGCCCGGCTAGTGTCGCAACTTGCGGCACTGTTTCCGGCGACGGGCGAACCGATTGAATTGACAGAACGCACATGATCCCACGACACATCCGCCTGACGTCGCACCCCGGCGGGTCCGGCCAGAAGGGCGTTCCGCTACACTGGGGAGCGCCGAACCCGGAGCTGCGCGGCCCGGTCGTCGCCAGCCCGGCGCAACATCACCACCGCAACGCGATCGGCGCCTATAGCGGTTCCTACGCGATCTATCGCGCGCTGGCCGTCGCGACGGGGGCGCTCGCCTCGGACCACCGCCCCGATCTGACCGATACCGCGCCGATCGCGGTGATCGGACCCTGGCCGCAATGGGCCGATCCTAAAAGGATCGTGTCGCTCGACCCGTACGGGCACCTCGCCGGCGAGGTATTCGCCGAGCAGATCCGCGCCGGCATCGATGTCCGGCCAACCATCGCGGTGACCGGGGCGCATATAAGCCTGCCGGAACTCCGCCAGCGCATCGCCTCCGGCGGCATCGTCCCGGACGGAAACCTCGTATTGGAAACCGGCGAGATCCGCGTCACCAAAGCCGCGATCGACCCGGTCTGGTACCTGCCCGGGGTTGCCGAGCGGTTTGGCGTCGCCGAAACGGAATTGCGCCGACGGCTGTTCGAGGAAACCGGGGGGATGTTTCCCGAGCTGGTGACGCGGCCGGATCTCGAGTTGTTCCTGCCGCCGATCGGCGGCCAGACCGTCTACCTGTTCGGCGATATCGACCGCATCGGCCGGCCCGACACGGTGATCGCCTGCCGCGTCCACGACGAATGCAACGGCTCCGACGTGTTCGGGTCCGACATCTGCACCTGCCGGCCCTATCTGGTGCACGGGGTCGAGGTGTGCGCCCAAACCGCGCAGCAAGGCGGGGTCGGGCTTGTCGTCTACAACCGCAAGGAGGGTCGCGCCCTCGGCGAGGTGACGAAATTCCTTGTGTACAACGCACGCAAGCGGCAGCGCGGCGGCGACACCGCCGACACCTATTTCCACCGTACCGAATGCGTCGCCGGCGTTCCGGATATGCGCGTCCAGGAACTGATGCCCGACGTGTTCCACTGGCTCGGCGTCGGGCGCATCGACCGCTGGGTGTCGATGTCCAACATGAAGGCGGGCGCGCTGCGCGCTCAGGGGATCGAGATCGTCGAGCAGGTCGCGATCCCGGATGAGCTGGTGCCTTCCGATGCTCAGGTCGAGATGGCGGCAAAAAAGGCGGCCGGGTATTTCTCGCCGGGCGGGCCGCCGAGCCGCGACGAGCTGCGCGTCGTCAGAGGCCGCACCCTGGATGCATGAGGCTCCCGCCGTTCGGTGACCCTCAGCCCGCCTTCGCCGGCAGACTATCTGCTGACCGCCGCCGCCGTGCGGGAACGTTGCGGCCTTGTGTTCGCCGCCGCCCAGCGCGGCGAGACCCGGCATTTCGCGCTCGACCTGGACCGCATGGATGAAGCGGCCGCGCGGGTCGCCTCGGCGACGCGCCGGCGCTATCCCGATCTCGCCGTGCCGTTTCACAGCCGATGGCGGCATTTCTCGGCCGGCGGCGTCGACCGCGCGATACTCGTCGCGCCCGGCGCCGATCCCGCCGAAACCGCCCGCGCCCGCCTCGATCTCGCGATCGTCTCGGTATTGCTCGATGCCGGCGCCGGCCCAAAGTGGCGCTACCGCGAAGCCGCGACCGGGCAGGTCCTCGAACGATCGGAGGGTCTCGCCGTCGCCAGCCTGCGCGCGATGCAGGCCGGGCTGTTCTCGGCCGATCCGGGCCGGCCATGGCGGGCCGACGCCGCGGCGCTCGCGGCGCTGCCGGCGGCCAAACTCGGCGACGCATTCCAGCACAGCCGGGAAACGCCGCTCGCCGGGCTGGAGGGCCGGGCCGCGCTGCTGCGTTCGCTCGGCGCGGTCGCGACGACCCGGCCCGACCTGTTCGGCGCGCCGCCCCGCCTCGGCAATCTTTACGATTTATGGCTGGCGCAGCGCGACGATCTGCCGGCCCCCGACATGCTGCGCCTCGTTCTGCGTGCTTTCGGGCCGATCTGGCCCGGGCGCCTGGCGCAGGGCGGCGTGCCGCTCGGCGATTGCGGCCGCCACCCCGCTGTGCCGGGAGACGGGTTCGTACCGTTTCACAAGCTCAGCCAATGGCTGGTCTATTCGCTAATCGAACCGCTCGCCGATGCCGGGTTCACGGTCATCGCTATCGACGGGCTGACCGGCCTCGCCGAATACCGCAACGGCGGCCTCTTCATCGATACCGGTATCATCGTCCCGCGCGATCCCGGCCTGCCGCGCCGCACGCTCGACCCGTTCTCGGAAGAAATCGTCGAATGGCGCGCCCTGACGATCGCGTTGCTCGACCGTCTCGCGGAACGGGTACGGCAGCGTCTCGGTCTTACCGCTTCCGCCTTTCCGCTCGCGAGGGTACTCGAGGGCGGCAGCTGGGCCGCCGGCCGCGCGATCGCCGCCGAGCGCCGTCCGGGTGGCGCCCCGCCGCTGTCGATCTTGAGCGATGGCACGGTTTTTTGATCGGAGAGGAAAATGCCGGATACCATCGCGTTGCGCCGGGAATGGGTGACGGTGATCGATCACCCGCTCGTGCAGCACAAACTGTCGCTGATGCGCCGGCACGACACGAGCACATCGAAGTTTCGCGCGCTGATGCGCGAAGTGAGCCTGCTGCTCGGCTACGAGGCCACCCGCGATCTGGCGCTCGAAATGACCGAAATCGAGACACCGCTCGAACGCGGCGTCTTCCCGATCCTCTCCGGCAAAAAATTGTGCCTCGTGTCGATCCTGCGCGCCGGCAACGGAATCCTGGACGGCATGCTCGACCTCGTGCCGTCGGCGCGGGTTGGACATATCGGCATCTACCGCCAGCCGCACACGCTCGAAGCCGTCGAATACTATCTGAAGCTGCCCGAGGACCTGCCGGAGCGCGATGTGATCCTGGTCGATCCGATGCTGGCGACCGGCAATTCGGCTGTCGCGGCGATCTCGCGTCTCGTCGAATTGCGCGCGCGCTCGATCAAGTTCGTCTGCCTCGTCGCGGCGCCCGAGGGCATCGCCGCGCTGCACCGCGTGTTTCCCGAGGTCGCGGTCGTCACCGCTTCGATCGACCGCTGCCTCGACGACCACGGCTATATCCTGCCGGGGCTCGGCGACGCCGGCGACCGGCTGTTCGGGACGAAGTGAACCCGTCGGGCGAACCGCGCCGTTAGCCTATTTTCGCCAGCTGTCGCGCGCCAGCGCGACAAACCGGCTGCGCTGGTCGGGCGACAGCGCCTGGAGGAAATCGATCATTTGCGCCGTCGTCTCGCGGTTCAGCCGAAGCCGCTCGCCATACGCGGCCTCGAACATCCGTGCAACCTCGGCGCCGTCCATCGCCGGCTTCCCGGCCGCGTCCCAGGCCGAACGATACAACGGCACGACTTGGCGCTGTACCTTGTCGCGGCGCGCCCGCATCTCGGCAATGAATTTGTGGAAGGCGGCAAGCTGCACCGAATCGAGATCCAGTTGCGCCCCGATCCGCTCGAAACGCTGATCGAGACCACGCGCGGGCGGTTCTTCGATACGGCTCCATACCGCCCCCGCCACGAACAGCAGGTTGAGAACCAGCGATACCGCCAGGACCGCCGAGAGGATGCCGGAACGCGACCAGCCGGCCCGGTTCGCCGCGGCGCCCGTCATGCTCACGCTAGGCGCCCCCGGTGAGGTCGCGGAAGAATGCGGGGGACGAGCCGAGCAGCTCCTGCGCGACCCCGTCATCGAACCCCGGCCCGCTCCGCCCCAGCATTACGGATGCATCCATGCCGAGCGTGAAGCCGAGCCACCCGGCCACGATCATGGCGGCCGCGAGCCCGCCCCATTGCGCCATCGTCGCAAAACCAGGCCGTTTTCCGGCTCGCACGGGGAACGCGACAACAGTTCCGCGCCGGCTTGGGCCGCCGCCGCCGACCAGCGCGGAGGCGCGCGCAACGGCCGGCTCCGGTAAAAACTCACATGCCCCAGCACTTGCTGGCATCCGCGCGGCGGCGACATCGCTTGCGGCGTCCGGGTGGCTGCGAAGCCATTCGGCCACGCGCTCCCGATCGTCCGGATCGAGCCGGCCGTCGGCGAACGCCGCCATGTCGAGAAAGCGTTCGCATTCGTCCTCGACCGCGTCGGTCGCGCGGCTGAGCTGCCAGAGATTGCGATCGGCTATATCCATCCGCGCTCGGCCATCGGTGGCCCCTGATTCGTCACGCTCGCACTCTATTTTACGGCGGAAAACCGGCGTAATCCCCGTCAACCGCGACCCTTGAAAAAAATTGCGTAACGGTGTCGCGTCGATCACCTTCCGGCGCCGCCGGCCCAGAGCAGTCTGTCCGGTCACCTGTTCAGATCGGCCTTGAAGTAGGCGCGCAGCTTGATCATCGCCTTATGATGCGTGCTGCGCACGGTCTGCGCGTCAATCCCGAGCGCGCGCGCGATCTCGGCCACGTCCATCTCACGGTCATAGAGCATCGCAAGAATTTCCCGCTGGCGCGGCGACAGCAGCGCCTCCGGCAGCTTCAGCCGAATCGGGGGCTCGACCGGATCCACCGCGAGCCTCCCCTCGGGCACGGTGTCGATCGGGACGGCTTCCGCCCGGCGTCGGCGCAGCGCGTCGCGGGCGGTGCTGCGCGCCACAATCGTCAGCCAGGTCGAGAGCGCCGCGCGTGCCGGGTCATAGCTGCGCAATAATCGGAAATCGTCCTTGCACAGCCGGACAAAGACATCCTGCGTCAAGTCCTCGATCTCGCCGAGGGCCGGCGCGAGACCGCGCACCGCGGCGACAATGAGCCCGCCGTAACGGCGAATGAAGTCCTGCCAGGCGTCGGGATCGCCATTCAGCAGCGCGTCCGGGAGCGCCTCGTTCGCCAACCGCCCTCCCGCTCAACCCCGGTATTCAGGAAAGCGCCGCAAAGAAATCGTTGCCCTTGTCGTCGACGACGATAAAGGCCGGAAAGTCGACCACCTCGATGCGCCAGATCGCCTCCATCCCGAGTTCGGGGTATTCGAGCAGCTCGACCTTCTTGATGCAGTCGAGCGCCAATCGCGCCGCCGGTCCGCCGACCGAGCCGAGATAGAACCCGCCATATTGCTTGCAGGCCTCGCGCACCTCGGGGCCGCGATTGCCCTTGGCGAGCGTGATAAAGCTGCCGCCCGCCGCCATGAACGGGCCGACATAGCTGTCCATCCGGCCCGCCGTCGTCGGCCCGAACGACCCGGAGGCATAGCCCTTCGGGGTCTTGGCGGGTCCGGCGTAATAGATCGGGTGGTCCTTGACGTATTGCGGCAGCCCCTCGCCGCGGTCGATCCGCTCCTGCAGTTTGGCGTGCGCGATGTCGCGCGCCACGATCAGCGTGCCCGACAGGCTGAGCCGCGTCTTGATTGGATATTGCGACAGAGTGCGGCGGACCTCGGCCATCGGCCGCGACAGATCGATCCGCACGACATCGCCGGCGAGGGTGGCTTCGTCGATGTCGGGAAGATATCGGGCCGGGTCGGTTTCGAGCTGCTCGACGAACACGCCCTCCACATTGATCTTGCCGAGGATCTGGCGATCGGCCGAGCACGACACACCGATCCCGATCGGCAGGCTGGCGCCGTGCCGCGGCAGCCGGATCACCCTGACATCATGGCAAAAATACTTGCCGCCGAATTGCGCGCCGATCCCGAGACCGCGCGTCAGCTCCAGCACCTCCCCCTCGAAATCGCGGTCGCGATAGGCCTGGCCGTATTTGTTGCCGGCGGTCGGCAGGCTGTCGAGATAGCGGCAGCTCGCCAGTTTCACGGTCTTCAGATTCATTTCCGCCGAAGTTCCGCCGATCACGATCGCGAGGTGATACGGCGGACAGGCGGCGGTGCCGAGCGTGCGAAGCTTCTCATCGAGAAACTGGCGCAGCGATTTCGGGTTCAGCACCGCTTTCGTCTGCTGGTACAGAAAGCTATTATTGGCCGAACCGCCGCCCTTGGCGATAAACAGGAATTTG
>JBFXDF010000005.1:0-38414 GCA_050181375.1 Alphaproteobacteria bacterium | reverse complement strand
CCATCGGCACACCGCCGCCGTTGGCCGCGAGTTGCTGCGGGGTGAATGTCTGGTTCTTCACATCGGTAGACCACAGCGTGCCGAAAACCGAGAAAATCCGCCCGCTCACACCCAGTTCCTTCGGCAATGGGAGCGGTACGCCGAGCGCGACCGTGCCGAGATAGTATTTTGTGCCGCCGAGCGGATCGCCCGAGACGATGTCGCGCGGCCCGACACCCGCCGCTTGGAAGCCACGCAAATTATCGCCGCCGACGAAAAAGTTATCCTGCAGAAACACCGGGTCCCCGCCCCATCCGAAAATATAGCCAGCCTCGCCTGTAACGCTGAGGACCCATTGCGGTACGATCGAATAATAGTATCCGACATTGGCCTTGTTGCGCAAGTATCGGACGCCGAAACCCACTCCGGCGAAGTCGTTGCCGATCGACGCGTAATAACCATCGGTCGGCTCGAGTCTGTTGTCGCGACGGTCGTATAACAGCACTTGACCAATGGCGGATGTCTGACGCGTGCCCGCCTGCAGCTGAATGAACAACGAGGCGTTGCTCGCAACATCGGTAATATCGTCGGAACGGGCGGTGTATTTCCAGGTTTGGCGCATATTCTCGGTGACCTGATAGCCGGCGCGCAGCGCGCCGCCAAACGAGGTCTGCTGATACGCCGGCGTTCCGCCGCTGAAGATGCTCGTGGTCGGGCTGGTTCTGATCGCGAACAGGTCGACGCCGGCCGCGATGTTCTTATCGAGAAAATACGGCTCGGTGAAGCTGATATCGGCCTGCTGCGAGCGGAACGACAGCACCGTGCCGAGCCTCAGATCCTGGCCGCGGCCGAGAAAATTGCGCTCGCGGACATGGACATCGACCAGCGGGCCGTCGGAGCTGGAAAAGCCGACGCCCAGCGACAGTTCGCCGGTGGATTGCTCCTCGACGTCCGCGACGATCACCGTGCGGTCCGGCGCCGATCCCGGCGCGTTGGTCACTTCGACTTTTTTGAAGAAACCCAGGTTTTGAATCCGCTCCTTCGAACGCTGCATTCGCGAGCTGTTGAACGGGTCCCCCTCGACCAGGAGAAATTCGCGGCGGATCACCTTGTCGAGCGTGCGAATATTGCCGGTGATATCGATCCGCTCGACATAGACGCGCGGCCCTTCCTGCACGCGAAAAACCATATCGACCGTATGTTCCTCGCGGTTTCGCGTGACCTCGGGCCGGATTTCGACAAACGCATAACCGCGGTTGCCAAGCGCGTCGGTCAACACCGAGATCGAGCGCTCGACCGCTCCGGCGTTGTACCAGTCGCCGGATCGCACCGTCAGCAGCGGCAACACCGCGTCGCGCGGCAAATCCTTCAGCGCGATATCGACGTCGATATTGCCGAACCGGTAACGCTCGCCTTCATCTACCGTGAAGGTAAGAATAAAGGCATCACGGTCCGGCGTCAGCTCGGCGACCGCGGAAACCACCCGGAAATCGGCGTAGCCTTCGGACAGGTAGAATTTCCGCAGCAATTCCCGGTCGTAGGCGACCCGGTCGGGATCGTAATTATCCGATGTCGACAGAAACCGGTACCAGCGGCTCTCTCTCGTCTCGATGGCGCCGCGCAGCGTGGAGTCGCTGAATGTCCGGTTGCCGACAAAATTTATCGCGCGGATGCCGGTCGATGGACCTTCGTTGATCTCGAAAACGACATCGACCCGGTTCTCCGGCAGCTGGATGATCTTGGGTTCGACGGTCGCGGCGAAGCGGCCCTGGCGGCGGTACAATTCGAGGATGCGGCGGACATCGTTCTGCACGCGGGTCCGCGTATAGACCACCCGCGGGCGCGCCTGTACTTCCGCGTTCAGTTCCTTGTCGGCAATCTTCGAATTTCCCTCAAAGGCGATGCGGTTGATGATCGGGTTCTCGACAACCCGGACCACCAGCGTATTGCCGTCGCGAACCAATTTCACATCGGCGAACAACCCGGTCGCGAACAGCGCCTTCAGCGAGCGGTCGATCCGCTCCACGTCCCACGGATCCCCCGGCTGAAGCAGCAGGTAGGACCGGACGGTTTCCGGTTCGATGCGCTGGATGCCCTCGATCCGCACGTCGCCAATGGTGCCGCCGGGCGCGGCGGCGGCCGGCGCCGTCGGCGGTGGCTGCTGCGCAAAGGCCGTCGGTACGCCATTCCCTGCCGCCAAACCAGCGGCAAGCACCACCACCCAGCGAAACGTTGCGCGATCCGCCCCCAAAACTCCCCCACCCGACGGTTTGCGCCCCCAGCAACCTCGGATCAGGTCACAAAGCGCTTCACGAGATCGACGAGCCCTGTGTGCACAAGGTCGTTCCAGGTTGCGAACACCATCAGCGTCAGCACCAGCGCCAGCCCGATGCGGAACCCGTATTCCTGCGCGCGCTGCCCTAGCGGTTTGCCGCGGATCGCCTCTGCCGCATAGAACAGCAGGTGGCCGCCGTCAAGCACCGGCACCGGGAACAGATTGATCAGGCCGAGATTGATCGACAGGACGGCCATGAACCAGAGGAGCGGAACCACGCCGCCCTGCGCGACTTCGCCTGACAGCTGGGCAATACGCAGGGGTCCCCCGAGCTCCTCGGAGCCGCGGGTTCCGATAATCATCTGCCAGACCGCGTGCAGCGTCGTGGCCGACAGGTTCCAGGTCTCGCCGACCGCGCGCACGACCGCGCTTGCCGGACCGCGGGTCACATATCTGGGCGCGCCGCCGCGAACGCCGAGCTGCCCGACCTCGCGGCGGCCCAGCCGGTCGTTTTCCTCGACGCGGGCCGGCGTGACGCGCAGATCGACCAGCTGACCGTCGCGGCGGACCACCAGCGGCATTGTCACGCCGGGATTGAGCCGCACCACCTGCTGCACGTCCTCGAACCGGTCGACCGCCTCCCCGTCGATGCTGACGATCTCGTCGCCGGGGCGCATCCCGGCGGCTTCGGCGGCGCTTCCCGGGACCACCTGGCCGACCTCCGCCGGCGTGAACGGCTGGCCGTAGGTCATGAAAAGCAGCGCCAGCACGACGATCGCGAACACGAAATTGGCCACCGGTCCGGCCGCGACGATCGCCGCGCGCTGGCCGAGCCGCTTGCAATGAAACGAGACCTCGCGCTCGGCCGCCGTCAGCTGCCCGGCGCGCACCGCCGGCAGGCCGGAACTCGCGTCGGCGTCGCCAAACATCTTGACATAGCCGCCGAGCGGGATCGCGCTGAACTTCCACCGCGTGCCGGCGCGGTCCCACCAACCGAACAGCTCGGGACCGAAGCCGATCGAGAAAACCTCGATTTTGACGCCGTTGCGCCGCGCAACCAGATAATGCCCGAGCTCGTGGACGAAAACGAGCACAGTAAGCACCAGCAGGAAGACGCCGACGTAGAGCGTCCCGCCCTGTAGAAAGGAAAGCAAATGGCTCATCCGATATCCGTCAAGCGGCGCCGCGGGAATTGCGGTAACCGGCAATGAGTTTGAGTGCCACCTCTCGGGCGGTGCTATCGAGATTGTAGACCTCTTCGAGCGAATCAAGATTCGCGGAAGGGATGCGCTCGAGCGTGCGCTCGACGGTCGTCGCGATGTCGAGAAAGCCGATGCGCCCCTCGAGGAACGCGTGCACCGCGGTCTCGTTGGCGGCGTTCAGCACAGTCGGACTGCCGCCGCCGCGGCGCAGCGCCTCGCGCGCCAGGCGCAGCGCCGGAAAGCGGCGCGGGTCGGGCGGCTCGAATGTCAGCCGGCCGATCTCGGCGAGATCGAGCCGCTTGGTCGGGGCCTCGGCGCGTCCCGGCCAGCCGAGCGCGTAGGCGATCGGCGTGCGCATGTCGGGCGAGCCGAGATGGGCCAGCACCGAGCCGTCGCGATAGGTCACGAGGCCGTGCACGATCGATTGCGGATGGATGACGATGTCGATGCGCTCATCCGGAAGCTGGAACAGGTGATACGCCTCGATCAGCTCGAGCCCTTTGTTCATAAGCGTGGCCGAGTCGACCGAAATTTTTGCCCCCATGTTCCATGTCGGGTGCGCCACCGCCTGTTCCGGGGTTGCTTCCCGCATGCTCTCATGGCTGTGCTCGCGGAACGGGCCGCCGCTGCAGGTCAGCGTGATCTTCTCGATCCCGTCCACCCGGGAGAAATCGAAGCATTGCCAGATCGCGTTGTGCTCGCTGTCGACCGGCAGCAGCGTCGCGCCGTGCGCCGCCACCTCGCGCATGAACAGGCTGCCGGCGGAAACCAGCACCTCCTTGTTGGCGAAGGCGACAATGCGTCCGCGTCGCACCGCCGCCAGGGTCGGTTCGAGCCCGGCGGCGCCGACGATCCCGGCCATGATCCAGTCGGCGGGTCGCTCGGCGGCTTCGACCAGCGCCGCCCGGCCGCACGCCACCTCGATCCCCGAGCCGGCGAGCGCCTCCTGCAGCCCGGCATAGTCCGCCGGGTCGGCAACCGCCGCGAAGCGCGCCTCCAGCGCCCGCGCCTGCTCGGCCAACAGGGCGGCGTTGTGGTTCGCGGTGAGCGCCTCGACGACAAACAGCTCGCGATTGCGCAGCAGCAGGTCGACGGTGCTGCGTCCGATCGAGCCGGTCGATCCGAGGATGCTGACCCGCCGGGGCCAGCTCCCGGCCCGCGCGGCTTCCGCGGCGATGCGATCGGATTGTCGCGCCGCTTTCTCTCCCGGCGCTGCCGCCACCGCCGCGATCGGCGCCGTCATGACCAGGCCAGCACGCTGCCGCCGCGCAGGGCCGCGAGCAGGGCCACCGCCGGGATGACGGCCAGCAATCCGTCGAGCCGGTCGAGCAGGCCACCATGGCCGGGGATCAGATCGCTCGAATCCTTCACACCGAACCTTCTTTTGGCGGCTGATTCCGCAAGATCGCCGAATTGACCGACGATCGCAAGTGCCGCGCTCAGTATCACCAACGGTAGAACCGCCGTTCCGCCGAACAGCCACCCGGCCGCCCCGCCGGCGAGCGCGGCGCACAACACGCCGCCGAGAAGCCCGGCCCAGGTCTTGCGCGGGCTCCAGCGCGGCGCCAGACGCGGGCCGCCGATCCGACTGCCAAACGCGTAAGCCCCGATGTCGGTTGCCCAGACGACCGCCAAAATCCACAGCAGCGTGGCCTGCCCGGATTGGTCGCGTTGCGCGAGCCACAGCAGCAATACGCAGGGCAGCGCGATCCACACGGCGCCCAATGCGAGCCACGCCGGGTGGGCGCCGTGCTCGCGCCGGGCGACCATGAAAACGGCCGCCGCGCCGGCGACGCATAGGCCGATCCCGACCGCGATCGCCCCGATCGCAGCCGCCGCCACCGCCGCGAGGACCGCGCCGATGAGGAGAAGGCCGCTGGCCGGCAGGAGAAAGGTTCCGCTCGTTATCGCGCGGGAAGCGGCGGCCGCCGACCGCGCGACCCGACACAGCCGGCCCCATTCCCAGGCCATCACGGCCGCCGCTGCGGCGGTCACGACGGGCAGAAACGGCCAGCCGAACCAGACGGCCCCGATCGCGACCGGGGCGAGTACGAGCGACGAGAGAATGCGCAGCTGGAGGGCGTTCGGACCGGGTCCGGAATGCACGAGTTCAGCGGGAGCCAATCGACGCACCGTAGCGGCGCTCGCGTCCGCCATAATCCGCGACCGCCTGTTCCAGGTCGGGCCGCCCGAAATCGGGCCACAACGTCTTGGTGAAGACCAGCTCGGCGTAGGCGCACTGCCATAGGAGGAAATTGCTGATGCGCTGTTCGCCGCTGGTGCGGATCAAGAGGTCGGGTTCGGGCAGCTCCGAGGTGAACAGATGCCTGCCGACCTCGGCCTCGTCGATGCCGTCCGGCGTCAGCGTGCCGGCCATCACCTTGGCCGAGATCGCGCGCGCCGCCGCGACGATTTCCGCGCGCCCGCCATAGGACAACGCGATCGTCAGGTTCATCCGATCGTTGTCCCGGGTCAGGGTCTCGGCGTTGCGGATCATCGCCGCGATATCGGCGGCGAGCCGGTCGCGTTCGCCGATGACTCGCAGCCGCACGCCGTGGCTGTGCAATTCGGCGATCTCGCTGCGCAGGTAATGGCGCAGCAGGCCCATCAACGAGTCGATCTCGTCCGGCGGCCGCTTCCAGTTCTCCGACGAAAAACCAAACAGCGTGAGGTAGGGGATCCCGAGTTCGCCGGCCGCGACCAGCGTCCGGCGAACCGCGTCGGCGCCTTGGCGGTGGCCGGCGACGCGCGGCAGGCCGCGGGCTTTCGCCCAGCGGCCGTTGCCGTCCATGATGATCGCGACATGCCGAGGCACGCTCGGCGGCGGGGCGGAGAAACTCATCAGACCTGAAGAATCTCTTTGTCCTTCTGGCTCAGCGTCTCGTCAATCCGCTTGATGTGGCTGTCGGTGAGGTGCTGGATGTCGGTTTGCAGCTTGCGCTGTTCGTCCTGGGAAATCTCGCTGTCCTTTTCGAGGCGGCGCAGCGCCTCGATCCCGTGTTGGCGCACCTTGCGCACCGCGACGCGCGCCTGTTCGGCGTATTCGGCCGCCTTGCGCGTCAGCTCGCGGCGCCGTTCCTGGTTCAGCTCCGGGATTGGCACGCGGATCGATTGACCCTCGGTCTGCGGGTTGAGGCCCAGACCCGATTCGCGGATCGCCTTGTCGACCGCCTTGACCACGCCGCGGTCCCATACCTGGACGGTAATCAGGCGCGGCTCCGGCACGTTGATGCTGGCGACCTGATTGAGCGGCACCGGGTTGCCGTAGGCGGTGACCCGGATCGGTTCGAGCAGGCTCGCCGAGGCCCGTCCGGTGCGCAAGCCGCCGAACTCCTTGCGCAGCACCTCGATCGCGCCGTCCATCCGGCGCTGCAGATTCTTCAGCAATTCGTCTTGCGCCATGACGTGCTCCCTCGCGTTCCTCGATTCGACACGGCTACGATTGTACCGCGTGTTCGATGATCGTGTATCGCCCCTTTCCCTGGATGATTTCGGCGAACCCGCCATTATCGAAGATCGAGAACACCAGGATCGGTATCCGGTTTTCGCGCGCCAGCGACACGGCCGAGGCGTCCATCACCCGTAAATCGCGCGCCAGCACATCCTGGTAGTCGAGACGCTCGAAGCGCTTCGCCCCCGGCACGCGGTGCGGATCGGCGTCATACACCCCGTCGACCTTGGTCGCCTTCAAGAGCGCGTCGCATCCCATTTCCGAGGCCCGCAACGCCGCCGCCGTATCGGTCGTAAAAAACGGGTTTCCGGTGCCGGCGCCGAAAATGACGACGCGTCCTTTTTCCAGATGGCGCAGCGCGCGGCGGCGGATGTAAGGCTCGCAAACCGCCTGCATCGAGATCGCCGACTGCACCCGCGTGCTGATGCCGCGGCGTTCTAGCTCGTTTTGCATTGCCAGCGCGTTAATGACGGTCGCCAGCATGCCCATGTAGTCGGCCGAGGCGCGTTCCATGCCAGCCGCGGCGCCGGAAATGCCGCGAAAGATGTTGCCGCCGCCGATCACCAGGCACAGCTCGACGCCGAGTCGGTGCCCGGTCTCGACCTCCGCCGCGACGCGGGCGACCATCGCCGGGTCGAGCCCATACTCGCGCTCGCCCATCAGCGCCTCGCCGGACAGCTTCAGCAGCACACGGCGGTATCTGAGGGTCCGGGGCGGTTCGCGAATTTCGCCTGCACTCATCGATCGCCGCCCTCCCCGCCGCGGTCTCTACCTATACCAGCCGCGCCCGGCGGGATCATCCGGTTCGGCGCAATTCGCACCCGGCCGGGGGCGGAGCGGGGCGGGGACCGCGCGCCGCGTCGTCCCCGGGCGGCGCGCGGGACATGGCGGCAGTCCCTCGCGTACGGCGGGCGTCGAGTTTTCCCGGCTCAGCCCTTGAGGGTGGCCCCGACCTCGGCGGCAAAATCGGAGGGCGGCTTCTCGACCCCCTCGCCAAGCGCGAGGCGGACAAAGCCGGCGATCCGGATCGGCGCGCCGGCCTCTTTCGCGGCCGCCTCGACAACCTTGGACACCCGCGTCTCGCCGTCGATGACAAAGACCTGGTCGAGCAGCACGGTCTCCTCGTAGAACTTGCGCAACCGGCCCTCCACCATGCGCGCGACGATCTCCTCCGACTTGCCGGTGACGGAGGCCTGCTCGCGCAGAACCGCCCGCTCGCGGTCGAGCGCCGCCGCCGGCACCGAGGCGACGTCGAGAAACTGCGGGTTCGCCGCCGCGACATGCATCGCCAGCTGGCGGCCCAACGTCGCCAGCGCCTCGCCCGACGCGTCGGATTCCAGCGCCACCAGCACGCCGATCTTGCCGAGGCCGGGCGCCAGCGAATTGTGTACATAGGAGGCGACGACGCCGCGCTCGACGGCGAGCCGGGCGGCGCGCCGCAGCACCAGGTTCTCGCCGATCCGCGCGACCAGCTCGGTCAACTCCTCGGCCACCGTGCGCCCGGTGCCCGGATACTGCATCGCCTTAAGCTTTTCGACATCGCCGTCGCCGGCAACGGCAAGCCCCGCGACGGTGCGCACGAACGCCTGAAACAATTCGTTGCGCGCGACAAAATCGGTCTCGGAATTGACCTCGACCAGGGCGCCGGCGAGGTTGCGCGTGGCCGCCCCGATCAGCCCCTCGGCCGCGACGCGGCCGGCCTTTTTCGCCGCCGCCGCGAGCCCCTTCTTGCGCAGCCAGTCGACCGCGGCCTCGATGTCGCCCTCGGTTTCGCCGAGCGCGCGCTTGCAATCCATCATCCCAGCGCCGGTCTTGTCGCGCAATTCCTTGACCAGGGAAGCGGTTATCTCCGCCATTCCAACGTCCTCTCATCCGATACGGTTACCGCGGCGGCCCAGCCGCCGCGGCGATGCATTTGCCCGGAAGATCCCGCCGGCGGAACTTGCGCCCGCCGCCGCCCTCATTGCGCCGCGGGCACGGCCTCGGGTTCCGCCGTATCCGTTTCGGCGGCCTCGGCCGGATCGCCTCCGGTCAGATCGACCTTGGACAGATCGCCCCCGTCGTGCAGCTCCGGCACTGCTTCCTCGGGCAGTTCCGCGCGAGCGCCGATATCGACGCCCGACGCGGCCAGCTCGGCCTGCAGCCCGTCGAGCACGGCGCCGCTGACCAGATCGCAATACAGGTGAATCGCGCGCATCGCATCGTCGTTCCCGGGGATCGGGTAGGCGATCCCGTCCGGCGACGAGTTTGAATCGAGCACCGCGACGACCGGGATGCGCAGCTTGTTGGCCTCCTGCACCGCGATCGCTTCCTTGTTCGTGTCGATCACAAACAGGATGTCGGGCAGCCCGCCCATCTCCTTGATCCCGCCGAGCGCGCGTTCGAGCTTGTCGCGGTCGCGCGTCAGTTCCAAGAGCTCGCGCTTGGTCAGCCCGCTCTGCTCGGTGGCGATGCGCTCCTCGAACTCGCGCAGCCGCTTGATCGATTGCGAAATCGTCTTGAAATTGGTCAGCATGCCGCCGAGCCAGCGGTAGTTGACATAATACTGGCCGCAGCGCTTGGCCGCGTCGGCGATCGCCTCCTGCGCCTGCCGCTTGGTGCCGACAAACAGCGCGCGGCCGCCGCCCGCCACGACGTCGCGGACCGCTTCGAGACCCTGGCGCAGCAGCGGCACGGTCTGCTCCAGGTCGATGATGTGGATGCCGTTGCGAACGCCGAAGATGTAGGGCGACATCTTCGGGTTCCAGCGCCTTGTGTGATGGCCGAAATGCACACCGGCTTCGAGAAGCTGGCGCATCGAGTACTCGGGTAATGCCATGTCTGTCCTTTCCGGTTCTGCCGCCGCAGGGAAAGATCGCTCCCGATATTCGGATCGCGACACCGGAGCGGTCGCGCCATGGCTCGGTCCCAGGGGCGCCGCAAGCCCTGCGTGTGGGATTACGCTCCGTCTAGGTAGGGCCACGCGCCCAATTTGGCAAGCGCGGCGCGAGGCGGGCGGCCGGCGCGAGGGTTGTTGCGGCACGGGGGATGCGGGGGGAGGCTGATGGAAATCGCCGTCACGGTTTTCTGGGTCGTCGTCGCGGTCGCCTTCTACCGCGTCCGCCGCTGGAACCGCCTGGTCTTTGGCGCGATCGAAGTCGCCGCCGGGATCGGCGTGATCGTCATTGGCGAGTTTCCGCCCAGCGCGATCGCCGGAGCCGCGGAGTCATGGACCCTCGGCTCTCGGGCGGCGCACCTGCTGGCGCTGATGGGTGGCGTCTATATCGTCGTCCGCGGTCTGGACAATATCGATCAAGGACTGCCCGGACGGTGGCGGCCGGCGTGGGGGCGCGTCTTCGGGAAGACCCGGGCCGGCCGCCTCTAGCGTGGGGTTGAGCGCGCCCGCCGCCCGGCGCAATATCGGCCCGGCGCTGGAGGATCGATGCGGGAAGCGGCGGCGGAGCGGCGGGAAGGCATCGCGACGCGAATGGCGGCACTGGCGGACTTGGTTGCCGCCGATCCGGCGCTGCTGCGGCGCGGCCGCTGGCTGAATACGGTCTGTCAGCTCGATATCGGCGCCGATACGTTCCTGCTGCATATCGTCGGCGGCCGGATCGCGGAGGTGCGAGAGGGGCCGTTCGTAACGCCGTCGGCAAATTTCGCGATATCGGGTGAGGCCGCCATATGGCGCCGCCTTCTCGCGGCCGACCCGCCGCCCGGCGACCACGACCTCTTCGCCTTTGTCAAACGGCGCGAATTGCGTCTCACGGGCGATCTGCACCCGCTGATGTCGCATCTGCTCTACTTCAAGGGCGTGCTCGCCCATCTGCGCGAGGTTGCGCGATGATCGAGCCGATCGTCGGCCGCTATCTGCATCTCGATTACGCCGGGCGGCATTACCGCATCTATTTCGAGACCGCCGGCCCCATTGGACCAACGGACGGCATTCCGCTGGTCTGCCTGCACACGGCCGGGTCCGACACCCGCCAGTATCGCGGCCTCCTCAACGCCGCCTCGGCCACCGACCGGTTCCGCGTGATCGCGTTTGATTTGCCATATCTCGGCAAATCGTCGCCGCCCGAAGGCTGGTACGACGAGGAGTACCGGCTGACCGCCGATTCCTATACCGGCATCGTCATGGCGTTTATCGCCGCGCTCGGGCTGGAGCGGCCGGTCGTGATGGGCTGCTCGATCGGCGGCCGGGTGGTGCTGCATCTGGCGCTGCGCCATCCCCGCGCGTTCCGGGCGCTGATCGGCCTCGAAAGCTCGGCGCATGTCGATCCGTATTACGACACGAATTGGCTGCACCGCCCGGACGTGCATGGCGGCGAGGTCGCGGCCGGCGCGGTATCCGGTCTCGTCGCGCCGCAAGCCCCGGCGGCGGAGCGCTGGGAAACGCTGTGGCATTACATGCAGAGCGGCCCCGGCGTCTTCAAAGGCGATCTCTACTTCTACGGCATCGATGGCGATCTGCGCGGCGAACTCGCGCGCATCGACACGGCGCAATGCCCGCTATATCTGTTAACCGGCGAATACGATTATTCCTGCACCCCCGAGGACACGCTGGCGGTGGCGCGCGCAGTGCCCGGCGCCAAGGTCACGATCATGAAACAACTCGGCCACTTCCCGATGAGCGAAAACGCCGATCTGTTCCTGTCCTATCTAGATCCAATCCTCGCCGAGATCGCGGGGCGCGAATAATGCGTAAAAAGCCGTAACTCATTTATCCTTACGATAGGTCGCGCGCATGCACGCTAAATATACACGGCTCGTCGCCGATAATAACGGCGAATCTCATTTTGAAGATGGAGTAACCGAGCTGCAAGACGGGTTTTCCGCTCCCGGGATCGATAGCACGATTTTCACGGCGCCATTCCTCAATACGGCTGGCAGTTTCTGGATAGGAGCGCCGAGCACCTGGGTCGACGACACGCCGCATACAGCGCCACGACGGATGATCTTGGTAACGACGCAAGGCGAATACGAGATCACGACGAGCACCGGCGTGGTTCGACGCTTTCCGATTGGCAGTGTCGTCGTCGTAGAGGACACATCGGGTGCTGGGCATTCATTCAAGATAACCAGCAGCGGAGACGTAATGATTTTTGGTGTTGGACTAGGGCCGGTTTGAAACCGTAAAGGGCATGAGATGAAAATCGTCAAGATCGAGGACCTGCACTGCGACGCCGGATGGCGGGTCAATTCGTTTCTCAAGATCACCACCGACGAGGGCATTGTCGGCTGGTCGGAATACATGGAGGGGTACGGCGCGCAGGGACTGACCGGAATCATCCGCAAACTGGGCGAGCGCCTCGTTGGCCAGGACCCGCGTCCGGTCGAGCGCCACTCGGCCTTTCTCTACGCGGCGACGCGGCAGGCCGCCGGCGGCGTCAACGCGATGGCGATCGCCGCGATCGAGAACGCGCTGGTCGACATCAAGGCGAAGGCCTTGGGCGTGCCGGTGTACGAGATGCTCGGCGGCCCGATCCGCGACCGGCTTCTCTTGTACTGGTCGCATTGCGGCACCTATCGCGCCCGTCACGCCCGGCAGACCAGGGAATGGATGGGGGTCGAGCCGATCCGCACCTTGGACGACATCGTCCGGCTCGGCGCCGAGGTGAAGGCGAAAGGCTTCAAGGGCCTCAAGACCAACATCATCCGCTTCGACCGCGAACAGCCCTATATTCACGGCCCCGGCACCAACGCCGCCCCCGGCTATCCGGAGCTGAACATCTCAAAGCCGGTGGTCGATGCCGCGTACAACCAGCTTTCGGCCTTTCGCGAGGGCGCCGGCCCCGACATGTCGCTCTATCTCGACACCAATTTCAACTACAAGATCGACGGCTATGTGAAGCTGGCGCGCGTCTTGGAGCCGATCGATCTCGCATGGCTGGAGATCGACATCTACGACCCGGCCGGCCTCGCCTTGATCCGCCGCTCGGCGCGCACCCCGATCTCGTCCTGCGAGTCGCTTTACGGCAAGCGGATGTTCCGGCCGTATTTCGAGAACCAGGCGGTCGATTACGCGATCATCGACGTGGCCTGGAACGGCATCCTCGAATCGGTCAAGATCGCCGCGATGGCCGACGCCTACGAGGTCAATGTCGCGCCGCACAATTTCAACGGCCATCTCGGCAGCCTGATCAGCGCGCATTTCTGCGCCGTTGTGCCGAACTTCAAGGTCATGGAGATCGACATCGACGACATCAAGTGGAAGGATGAGATCGTGACGGCGCCGCCGGTCATCGAGGACGGGCATCTTGTCCTGCCGAAGGGGCCGGGCTGGGGCGCCGATGTCAACGAGGAGTTCGTCCGCGCCCATCCACCGGGAAGGCCGTATCAGCAACCCTCATTGTGAGAAACCGCCGACCGGGGACGCGAGAGGATTCAACGACGGGAGGAAAGTGATGGCACGCATCAAGCATATCGCACTGGTCACCGACGACCCGGCGAAAACCGCCGAATTCTACAAGGAGCATTTCGGCCTGACCGAATTGTACCGGCGGCCGGTCGATACCGGCGACAAGGGCGTCTGGCTCAGCGACGGCTACATCTATTTCGCGATCCTGAAATACGGCGACGCCGACGCGCCGAAACTCGGTCCCGGGCAGACCTCCGATCTGCGCGGCATCCATCATATCGGCTTCCAGGTGGACGATCTCGCCGCGACCAAACAAAAGCTGGAGGGCGCCGGGGTGAAACCGGTGCCGATGCCCGCGGGGCGCGAGCGCCCGGCGACCCCGATGTCCGAAATGGGCGCGGTCAATCTGAAATATCTCGGCCCCGACGAGGTGCATTTCGACGTGCGACAGCAGGGCTGGGACGAGATGATCGAGATCGCGATGGATCGCTACGAACTGACCCCGGTCAAGGAAGCCGCCGAATAGCGCACGGCGCGTAGGGCGGGTGGAGCGCGGCGCAACCCGCCGTCGTTCCGCCGGCTCTTGCCGCGGGTTCCACGTCGCTCCACCCGCCCTGCCCTTGCTGGATTATGGATCTTCCGCGGCGGCGGCCACCCGGCCGCTGCCGCCGCGGCGATCCGGCGACCGTCGCCGGCCCGCGCCGCGCCTTCGCTCGGCGGGAACCCGCTCGGCCCGATCGGCGGCGGGGATCGCCGGCGCATCGAGAAACCCGATATCCCGCAAACTGGTATGCGTCCCGCGGCCGATGATCAGATGGTCGTGCACGGCGATGCCGATCGCCTTCGCGGCGTGGACGATCTCGACTGTAAGCGCCATGTCGGCCCCCGACGGCGTCGGGTCGCCCGAGGGGTGGTTGTGCACGAGGATGATGGCCGACGCGCCGAGTTCCAATGTGCGTTTGATCACTTCGCGAATATAAACCGGGGTATGGTCGACGGTGCCTTTGCCCTGCCTTTCGTGTTTGATCAGGGCGTTTTTGCGGTCGAGAAAAAGGATGTGGAATTCCTCGACCTTGCTGTGGGCGATGTTTGCGGTGCAATAGTCGAGCAGCGCGTCGGACGAGCCGAGCACCGGGCCGGCGCGCAATCGCGCGCGCGCCAGCCGGATCGCCGCCTCGCGCGTCAGCTTCAGCGCGGTGGCGCCGGCCAGGCTGACGCCGGCGTCGAACAGCAGATCGGGGTCCGCCTCCAGCACCTCGGGGAACCCGCCGAATTTCTCGATCAGGGTCTTCGCGAGCGGTTTTGTGTCGCGGCGCGGGTCGTGCGCGAACAGCAGCGCTTCCAGCAGTTCGTAATCGGGCAGCGCCTCGGCTCCCGCCCCGATCACGCGCTCGCGCAGCCGGCGGCGGTGACCGTGATAATGCGGACCGGCCGGCGCGGCATCCCGGAACCCCGGCCCGTACACCTCCTCGCACAGCGCCCTGACGCGCTCTTCGTCGCGCGGATCGAACAGCCAGACCGACCGCCCCCTGTCCCAGATGCCGCCCAGCTCGCGCGCCCGCGCCGGAAATTGCGGATTGTAGGGGCTGCTGACCGCGATCTTGCCGTCCCGCTCGAAGATCGACAGAGGCATGGCGCGGCTTCCGGGAGATCACCGCAATTAGAATGAATTATTCTAAAGGTTGTGGTCAATCACTCCAACTGGATTGCGCGGTCCGTAGGATGGGCTGAGCGCCGCGAAGCCCATCAGCGATCCGGCGCCACATAGCGTAAGCGGAGGGCGGATGAGCGCAGCGTAATCCGCCAAACCCCGATGATGGCTATATGGCGGAATGCGCTGCGCCGCTACCGCCTGCGCCGCTGTGATTATCGCAGTACTGCCGGCGCCAAAATCGCCACGATCGGAGTGGCGGTGGGCGGAGAAGATTCACCCCGGCCGGGAATTACCCCACTGGGCCGAAGGCGGGCGGCGGGATGCGGCGCTTTGAGGCGGCTTCGTAGGCGGCGGCGATGCGCAGCACGACATCCTCGCGGCCCGGCTCGGCGCGGAACACCAGCGAGAACGGCAGACCCGGCGCCGGGACCGGCGTCGGCGTGTCGGAGGCGGCCGACACGTAGCTTGTGCGGTCGTCGCTGAGCTTGAACACCGGGTCGTACACACTCGTCACGTAGCCGGCCGGGATCAGCACCTCGGTTAGGCCCGCGTTCGGGCCGTAATAGCTTTCCGCCCGCAGATTGTTGCCGCCGGCCAGCGGGTCGTTCGGGCCGCCGATCTTCGCCGGCGGCAGCGGCGTGTGCAGCCGCACCAGCGCGTCGAGCCGGTTTTCGTAGATCACCAGCATGTCGAGCCGGCGCAAGAGCTCGCGCAGCATGATGCGCTCGTCGACCCCCTGCCTGCCGCCCAACGGGTTGCGCGGGTCGGTCACCTCCTCCCAATTGCGGAACGCGGCGCGCCCGTCGTCGCCCCAGAATTTCGAGCGCCGGTTCAATGCCGCGAAATCGGTCAAGGTCTCGGCAAAACCGCGCGCCGCCCAATCCGCCGCCCGCCTCGTCAAATATTGCGGGATGTGGAAGCGGAAACTCATCGCCAGCTCCTGGTCCTGGATCGTGGCGACGTCGAGATTTGCCGGCGGCGCGACGCGGCCCTCGGCCAGTTCGACCATGTAATCGATCGGCGCCATCGTCCCGGAGCCGAACACTTTCCCCGGCCCCCTCCCTGACCCTCCCCCGCTTGCGGGGGAGGGAAGGGTGGGGGTGAACTCGGTCGGCCGGATCGCGGCGGCGAACTCCTTGAACACCGGCGTGCCGTCGCGCCCGAGGCGGAACAACAGATCGGGCATGAACACCGGCACGAGCCGCGCGAGACCGGCGCGGAAATCCGGGTTCATCTGTTCGAGGTCGCGGTCGCGCTCCCATAGTCTGTCGGCCGACTCGACCAAGGTCGCGCCGAGCCTCTCGCCGAGCACCGATTTGATCTCGGCCGCCGCCGCGCTCGTGATCGGCACCGTCACCTTCTCGCCGGGGCGCACCAGCATCGACTCGCGCACCACCCCGATCCGCATCCCCTTCAGCGACGGAGCCGGGGCGGCGGCGTGCCGTGCGTAGCCGCCCTCCAGCACCGACGAGCGCGGCACGGTCGTGTACGGGTCGCGCGGATCGTAATAGCCCCGGTCCGGGTCCTTCAGCGCGTCGAGCACCTTCGCGCAATCGGCGAGGGTGCGGCAGATGATGCCGCTCCGGTCGCAATAGATGTCGGCCCCGATCGCGCCGCCGTCAAAGCCGAGCATCGCCTTGTGCGGCAGGATCAGCGCGCAGGCATTGTGGTTGGCGGGGCCGCGGGTCGAGGCGCGGGTTTCCTCGCCGAGGCTCGCCATCACCAGATTGGCGCTGACCGACACCGCCGACCCCGACGACGACCCCAGCGAGGCGGCACGGGTCGTGTCATAGACATTCGACGGGTTGCCGCCCCACGAGCTGCGCTGATAGCCGAGCACCGACGGCAGCACCTTTTCCGGCTCGTGCCGTCCGCCGGGATTGCCGGCGCGGCCGTTATATTCGGTGCAGACGGCTTTCGCGAAGATGATCGCGCCCTTGTCGCGCAGCTGCTCGACAAGGATATGGTCGCGCGCCGGGAAATCGATGTCGTAAGCCGCGTCGCCGCCGCCGGTGGTGCGCATGTCCTTGGTGTCGAACGGGTCCTTGAACGAGAACACGACGCCGTACATCGGCATTTTTTCCAAGGGCGGGCTGGCGCCGTATGTGGCGTCGAGTTCTGCGGCGGTTTCGAGCGCGTCCGGGTAGTGGCGGAACATCTCGCAGACCGGCGGCGCGCCGGGCGGCAGGTCCCCGAGCGACGGATGGCGGTCGAACTCGCCCTTGCACGTCACCGAGCGCTCGCCGCGGATGTTGAGGGTCGCGAGCGCGTTGAGCTGGGTGTTGCCGGGCTTGCCGACAATCATGCCGTATTGCTGCATGACCGACGGATCGGAGGCGGTCGGCTCCATGCGGCCGAATTCGAGCGGCTGCCCCTCGTACCTGTCGAGATCGGGAAACAGCGTCGCGGCCGCGACGGTCTCGGTCGGGAACGCCAGCGGCGCGCCGCCGCGCACCGCGCCCTTCGCCTCGGGCACCGGAGCGCCGTCCCCGGTCACGAGCAGGCTGGCGACCCCGTTATAGGCGCGCACCCGCGCGATATACTGCTTGACGACCTCGACGAGGGTGGTGCGCCCGGCGCGGATCGCCGCGTGCAATTCGTCGATCGTCGCCTCCTCGACACGGAACGGTTTTGAACTGTCGGCGGCCGGATCGGTCATGCGGATGCTCCCCTACTTGGGACCGCGGGCCTCCGGCCCGCATGCGGGCGGGACGCCCGCGCTCCTGATCTTCTAGCCGGCCGCTTTTGGCGCGATCAGCCCCTCGGCTTCGAGCAACGGGAAAATGCCGCCCCCGGTCATCAGCGCCAGCAGCCGCTCCGGCACCGGCTTTATCGGCAGTACCGCGCCGGTGTCGCGATTGCGCACGGTCCAATCCTCAATCGAGACTTCCGCCGTTTGTCCTTCCTCGAAGGCGGCGTGGACGCCGGCGCATTCGAGAGCGAGAAACCCGAAACTGACCGCGTTTCTGAAAAACAGCCCGTTGATCGACTCGGCCAGCAGCGCGCCGATGCCGATATTGCGCAGCGAGCGCGCCGCCGGCCGGCTCGACCCGGTGCCGAAATTGCGCCCGCCGACGATCATGTCGCCGGGGTCGATCCGGTCGATCCAGCCGGGCCGGTTGGCCGAGAACACGGCGCGCGCCTGCTCGACCTCGCTCGCCGTCAGCAGCGGCCCCGGCAGCATCAGATCGGTATTGATGTCGTCGCCGAATTTCCAGACCCGCCCCGCCGGCATCGCGCGCTCCATGAATTTGCCAGCATCTTGCCGGGAAGCTAGCCGATCGGCCAGACTAAGATCGCTGCCCCCGGCGAAAGCCGGGGTCCATAGAACAAACGCACGAGGGGCTGAGAAATGGGTCCCGGCTTTCGCCGGGACAGCGGGAAAAGCTTCGGGACTAGGTCCCCACCAACCCCAATTGCGGGCTCGACGGCTCGGCGAAATCGCGCTCGGGGATGCGGCCGGCGAGCCGCGCCAATCGCCCGGCCTCGACCGCGTGACGCATCGCGGCGGCCATGCGGAGCGGGTCGTGCGACTTCGCGATCGCGGTGTTGACGAGCACCGCGTCGCAGCCGAGTTCCATCGCCTGGGCCGCGTCGGAGGCGGTGCCGATGCCGGCGTCGAGCACGACCGGCACCGGGCTCCTCGCGCAGATCAGCTCGATCGCGGCCGGGTTGGCGATGCCGCGCCCGGAGCCGATCAGCGACCCCAGCGGCATCACCGCGGCGCAGCCGACATCGGCGAGCTTCTGGCACGCGACCGGGTCCTCGTTGCAGTACGGCAGCACCGTAAATCCCTTGCGCACGAGTTCGTCGGCGGCGTGCACGAGCTGCTCGACATCGGGGTAGAGGGTCTCGCGGTCGCCGATCAGTTCGAGCTTGACCCAGTCGGTCTCGAGCGCCTCGCGCGCCAGCTCGGCGGTCAGGATCGCGTCGCGCGCCGTGACGCAGCCCGACGTGTTCGGCAGCAGCCGGTAGTTGCCGCCGAGCAGATCGACCAGGCTCTCGGCATAAGGGTCGAGGCTGATGCGGCGGATCGACATCGTCACCAGCTCGGCGCCGCTGGCGTTGAGCGAGTCGAGCAGCACCTGCTGGTTCGGATATTGCGCGGTGCCGACAAACAGCCGCGACCTGAGCGCGGTGCCGGCGATGATCAGCGGATCGGGCATTCCCATATTCCTGTTCGGCAAATTCGGCTCAGCCGCCTTGCAGCGGCCGGACAATCTCGATCTGGTCGCCGGCGGCGAGCGGCCTTTCCGCCCACTCGGCGCGCCGCAAGACCGCTCCGTTGACCGCGACCGCGAGAAACCGGGCGGACGGATCGATGCCGCGCTCCACGAGCAATTCCGCGACTGTCGCGGCGGCGATCTCGGTCTCCTCGCCATTGACGCGCAGACGTGTCATTTCCCCCTTGATCATTGCGCCGCCTCGTGCACCCGCGTCGTGGTCGCGAAGCGCTCGGGCGAGAAGGGGAGGGCGTGTTCCGGCAGGCGCCCGGTGAGAATATAGGAGCTGACGACCGCGGCGGTGACCGGGGTCAGGAGGATGCCGTTGCGGTGATGGCCGGTCGCGATCACCAGCCGGTCGATGCCGGAGGGGCCCAGCATCGGCGCGTCGTCGCGCGACCCCGGCCGGAACCCGACCCAGGTCTCGGCGATCGGCAATTCCTCGATCGTCGGAATGGCGCGCCAGGCGCCGTCGAGCAGCGCGAGCAGCCCGCCGGCGGTCAGATGCTCGTCGAAGCCGCGCTCCTCGACCGTGCCGCCGATCACCAGCCTTCCATCAAGCCGCGGCACCAGATAGCCGCGCGGCAGCCACAGCACATGGCGAATGAGCGGCGCCGCCTTGTCCATCTGCAACGCCAGCATCTGGCCCTTGATCGGCCGCACCGGCGGCCGGTTCGCGGCCGGGACGCCGTCGATCTCGCGCGACCACGCGCCGGCCGCGAGCACGACGATATCGGCCCGGTCCGCGCCGCGTTCGGTCACGACGCCGGCCGCGCGCCCGCTCCCGACGATGATCTCGCGCACCGGGCAGTGTTCGACCAGTTCGACCCCGGCCTGGCGCGACGCCGCCGCCAGCGCGCGGCCGAGCAGCCGGTTCTCGACCTGATGGTCGCGGGGGCTCCAGACCGCGGCGGCGATCCCCGGTTTCAGATGCGGCTCGCGCTCGCGCGCCTGGGAGGCGGTCAGCCAGTGCAGATCGAGGCCGAGCCCTTTCTGGAATTCGTACGAATGGCGCAGCGTCGCCGCGTCGTCGCGGTTCAGCGCGACGACGATCGTGCCCTCGCGGCGATACTCGACCGAGACGCCGGAGGCCGCCTCCAGCTCGCGGGCGAAATCGGGCCACATGCGCTGGCTTTCCAGCGCCAGCGGCAGAATCGGCTCCTCGCCCGGCTCGGTCTCGACCGCGGCCGCCAGCATGCCGGCCGCCGCCCAGCTTGCGCCGCGCCCGGCTTGGCCCTTGTCGTAAACCGTGACCGCGCAACCGGCCTGTGCGAGCCGCCACGCAATACCGAGACCGGCGACGCCGGCGCCGACGACGACGGTCCGGGGACGCTGGGTTGGGATTGAATTTACGGTGCTGATGACGGACTCCCTCCACCGGGCATGCCCGGCCAGGTTCAGTGGGTCTGATCTCAGCCGCCATCGGATAGCGATACCGCATCCGGGCGACACCCCAGCCTCAGCCTGTCATATCGGGGCCAGCGGCCTCCGGATGCAAGAATTTTCTGCGCAGCCCAGCGGCCCGATTTCTGCGGTCCAGGATTTTCAAACAGTCATCGGCGGCTCAAAGCGCCAACCTCCGGCGTGACCCTGGATCTCGGTCTTGCCATCAGGCACCGGGCACAAGACAGCCCAGTCGGAACCACGGTCGCCAAAGCCAAGACTGCTCCGTTTGGTAAATCCCGTTGTGCTGCCGCTTCGATCAACCCAAAGTACCCCATGGCCGGACTTGATCCGGCCATCCACGTCTTCCGACCCGGTCTTCCGTTACCCGCAAGACATGGACGGCCGGGTCAAGCCCGGCCGGGGGCACTCTTCGAATGGGCGGTTGCTGAGGAAGGCCCTGGCGTTCACGGGAACGGCGGGTTCCGCTTACGCTTGACCCGCCCTACACGTATCGGGCGCTTACTCCGCCGCGTCGGCGGTTTCGAGCAGCGCGTTCAACAGCACGTTGCCGCCGGCGGTCAAATCCCCGGGCTTGGCGTCCTCGATCTCGTTGTGGCTGATGCCGCCGACGCACGGCACGAAAATCATCGCGGTCGGCGCGATCCGCGCCATGTAGACCGCGTCGTGCCCGGCGCCGCTGATGATGTCCTGATGCCGGTAGTCTTGCGCCGCGGCCGCCTCGCGCACCTTGCCGACCAGCCGTTCGTCGAACGGGGTCGGCGGGAAATACCAGAATTCCTCGACCGCGGCTTCGAGGTGCTGCGAAGCCGCCGCGGCGGCGCAGGCCTCGCGCAATTTGCGATCCATCGCACTCAGCACATCGTCGTCGGGGTGGCGGAAATCGACCGTAAAGAACACCCGGCCGGGGATCGTGTTGCGCGAGTTCGGACTGACCTGGACAAACCCGACCGTGGCGCAGGCGTAAGGCGCGTGCGCGCGGCCGATGCGGTTGACCGCGTCGATCATGCGGGCGGCTCCGACCAGCGCGTCGCGCCGCCTCGGCATCGGGGTCGGCCCGGCATGCGCCTCCTGGCCCGTTACCGTGATCTCGTACCAGCGCTGGCCCTGCGCGCCGGTCACGATCCCGACCGGCAGCCCGGCCGCTTCGAGGATCGGCCCCTGCTCGATATGCGCCTCGAAATAGGCTCTGACCGGACGTCCGCCGACCTTCTCGGGACCGGCGAAGCCGATGCGGCCGAGTTCGCTCCCCAGCGTCAGATCGGGCGCGTTGTTGTCGCGGGTCGCCAGCGCCTGATCGAGCGTAAAGACCCCGGCGAACACGCCCGAGCCGACCATCGCCGGCGAAAACCGCGATCCCTCCTCGTTGGTCCAGGCGACGATCTCGATGGGCGCCTCGGTCTCGTAGCCGAGGTCGTTGAGCGTGCGCACGACCTCCAGCCCCGCCATGACGCCATAGGCGCCGTCGAACCGGCCGCCGGTCGGCTGCGTGTCGAGATGGCTGCCGGTCACCACCGGCGGCAGCTCCGGGTTGCGGCCGGGGCGGCGCGCGAAGATGTTGCCGATGCGGTCGATCGTGACGGCGCAGCCGGCCTCCTCGCACCAGCGGATGAAGAGCCGGCGCGCCTCGCCGTCGAGATCGCTCGCGGCGAGCCGGCACACGCCGCCCTTCTCGGTCGCGCCGATCCGCGCCAGCTCCATCAGGCTGGCCCACAGCCGCTCGCCGTTGATCTGCAGGTTCCGCATGTCCCGGCCTCCGATTGTCCGGCGACAGTTCTAGAGCCTGATCGGCTCAGATCGCAACGATCTGAGCCGTGAATCAGGCTCTACATATTTGAATCGAGAGCAAGATTCACGGGTCAGATGGTACCATCCGACCCGATCTTGCTCTCGCCCGCTCTGACGGGACTTGCCAAACCGGGCGGGATCCGGTCCAGCCAGATCGGAAACGATCGCGATCCGCCCGACGACGCGAAATTCGCCACATTGCGGGAGTATCAATACCGCTGCCGCGGGTAGCGGAAGACGGGTCGGCGTTTGCTGTTCTTTTGCTGCAAAATCTCCCCCTCCGCGCCGCGAAACCGGCGCGGAGCAAGGGATTCGAGTGCGCCTTCGCTGCTGATTTCCTGCAGATGCAGCAAACCGTCGCCGGAAACAGGGAAAAACCGGGCCGGCGGCGTCCCGCGATGCGAGCCGGAGCAGCAGCTCCGCGCCGCTCGGCTTGCTCGCCGGAACATCGGGGTTATAGTCGGCTGCGAAATCGCCGGTTGAAAAGGATGGCCGATGCCGCTTCGCCCGCCCGTCTCGCGAGCAGGGCACCTGCTGATCGCCGCGGCGGCGCTCGCCGTGGTTGCGATGCTCGGGGCCGCCATGCCGGCTTGTGCCGCCATGTTCACCGATGCCGCCGGCCGCCGCGTCAACCTGCCGGACCGCATCGCGCGGATATTGCCGGCCGAGCGCAGCGCCGAGGTCCTCGTCTTTGCCCTGGCGCCCGATAAGCTCGTCGGGCTGGAGCGACTGCCCACCGGAAAGGCAAGACCGCAAGGCATCGAGCGGTTGCCCGTTCTACACTTCCGCCAGGACGGCACCGCGGAAGACGTCGCTCGGGCGGCCCTCGAATACCGCGCCGATATTGTTGTCGACGCGGGGCCGGTCACCTCCGAACGCGCGGTCTTCGCCGATACGGTGCAGCAGCGCAGCGGCATCCCGTACATTCTTGTTTATGACGGCTTCGATCGTCTGCAGCAGGTGTTCAACTCGCTGGGAGCGCTGTTTGGCGCCCCCGAGCGCGGCAACGATCTGCGGCTTTTTTTCGAATTCGATATAACGCGGGTGCGCGGGGTACAGCAGATCCAGCCGACCGACAATCGGCCGCATGTGTATTACGCGCTCGGTCCCGACGGCTTGACCACGGCCTTGCCGGGTTCGCCGGCGGGGGCCGCGATCGACGCGGCGGGAGGGATCAATGTCGCCGGTGCGCTGGGCCGCGGCACGCTGGCGAGGATTTCCCGCGAGCAGCTGCTGGCCTGGAACCCGACCATCATTATCGCCTCGGACCCCCGCTTCTTCGCCGCGCTGCGTCGCGACCGCGCCTGGCGAGGACTGGCCGCGGTGCGGGAAAAGAAGGTGTATCTCGAACCGGACAGGCCGTTCGGCTGGCTCAGCGATCCGCCCGGCGTCAACCGGCTGATCGGGCTTTATTGGCTTTCCACGCTGTTTTACGGCTTCCCCGGTTACGAGGATCTGCGCGGCGTCACATGCGAATTCTATGACAAGTTCTACCGGTTCAGACTGACCAACGCGCAACTCAACACCCTGCTGGAGCCGGCCGGCGTCCCGCGTCCGGAACCGCCGCGGCCGGTCGGCCAGCCGCTCGCTCCGGCTCCTGGAACGGTTCCGGGCCTGCCGGAAGCGGCGCCGCCGTCGCTGCCGATGATCCCCGGAACGGAAACCGGCATTCCGGGCGGTCCGCTCGCCATGCCGTCGCCGGCGCTCCCGGACCAATCGGATGCGCTGTGCACGATACCGGGGATCGCGGCGCCGTTCAGCGATCTGACCGGGACGATCCCGAATTCGTCGGGCGTGCCGGCCGCATTGCCCAACACACAGGTCGCACCCGGCGGCCGGATGCGCCAACCCGGCGCCGGCGGGCTGCCGTCCGGTGGGCTGCCGCTCGATCCGGAACGTTAAAATTCCGGTGCGCGGCTAATTCATCGGCACTTTCTCGAAATAACAATCTTCTCCAATCGTGTGGATAAGACGATAGCCTTCGACCTGCATTGCGGCGATGAACGGTTCGGCGTTCTGCGCCCAGCATTCGACTTGCAAAAAGCAGTCATTGTTGCGCAGCAGCGCCGTCATGCCATTGAGCGCGGTGCGCTCGTGTCCTTCGATGTCCATCTTGATGGCAATGCGGCGCCCGCCGACCGGCCATTCGTCATCGAGCCGGATCGACGGCACCGTGTCGCGGCTGTTTCCTTCCGACACGACCTGCGAAAACAGATCGTTGTTTCCCGGCGAATAGACGAACGGCACCTCGCCGTTGCGATCGCTCACCGCGGCGCGACGCGTCGTAACTTTATCCGTCAGACCGTTGAGCAGCAGGTTCGCCCGCAGCCGGTCGTAGCAAAGCTGGTTCGGTTCGTAGGCCACAATGTCCGAGAACCGATCGTCCAGCGCGGCGAAGATCGAATAAAGCCCGGCATTGGCTCCGATATCGATCAGCATGTCGCAGTTTTTCTCGCGGGCTTTGCCGAAGAAAAAGGCGCGTTGCGCGCCTTCGAGAAGCCCATGCTGCAGGATGATGCGGTCATGCGACGCGTTGAGGTCGATCAGGAACAGCGCGCCCTCGCGGCGCACGACGCCATGCCCCTCCGTCCATAACAATCGCACGGCGCGCTTGTGCAGGCTCGGAATGAGCCGCTTCAGTATCGGAAGCCTTGCGGTGCGCATTCCGGCGATTAAGGTGTTTGTCCGTCTATTCCAGCAGCTCGGGCAGCGAGCGGATGATGCGGTCGGGCCGGATCGGCGAATCGGGCGGCAGACCGACCCCGTAGCCGTCGTACCAGATCGCGAAAATCCCGAGCCGCTGAGGTGCCACGACCTCCCATTCGAGGTTGTCGCCGATCATCCAGGTCTCGCGCGGCTCGACTCCGAGCGAATCCAGCGCATGGATGTAGGCCTGCTCCTCGGGCTTCCCGAAACCGTGCTCGCCCTCGATCTGGATGTGGTCGAAGCGGTGTTCGAGCGCGAAGCGCACGACCTTGGCGCGCTGCGCCTCGGCCGCGCCGTTTGTCACCAGCGCGAGCTTGACCCCGAGTTCCTTCAGCCGGTCGAGCGTTTCGTGAGCCCGTGGGAACATCCGCAATTCGGCGTCGTGGATCCGCTGGAACCGGTCGGCGACCGCGTGGCACAGCTCGGCTGGCGGCGCGTCGCGCCGCGCCAACGCGGCCAATCCGCACAGGGCATTTTCGACGATGTGCCGGCGCGCCTCGCCGATCCGGTGCCGCCAATCCTTGTGGCGCGCCTGATCGGCCCAGAGATAGCGCGAATAATCCTGGATCGCGGCGACCACGTCGGCCGGAGGGTGCGGTTCGAGCCGGTCGGCGAACTCGGCGACGACGCGCTCCCACTGCTGCGCCGCCTGGCCGAACGCCGCCAGTATCGTGTCGTCGAGATCGAACAGGATCGCGGTCGGGAGTTTGGGCATCGACATGGCATTACGGCTCGTTTCGCGGAGATTGCTTCGTCGCTCCGCTCCTCGCAACGACAATCTCCGCCGTCATTGCCGCTACCGCATCGCCTGCAATGCCGCGGTGGGCGGCGCCCGCGCCGGCTGCGTCGGATTGTGCACGGCGCATCGCGTGTTGGGCACCGGCGCCGCTTCCGGTATGCCTTGCAGCCCGATATCGGCGGCCAAGGCGCGGAAACACGGGTGGCGCCATAACAATTTGCCGGCCACGCGATCGAGCAGCGCGACGTCGCCGGGCTGGAGCGTCCAGCTTGTCGCGATCGATTTGACCTGTTGCTGTTCCCGCCGCTCCGCCCCGGTTGCGTTGGGCAACTGATCGAAATCGATCGAGATCGGATAGACGGCGAAATTCGCCTGGCTCTGGCCTTCCGCCACCAGCCGGTCGCGATCACTTGTCAGCAACTCAATAAAGCTGTTGAAGGCAAGAGCCGAACTCGCGGACGCGCTGTCGACCAGCGCGCCGCTGATCGCCATCGCCATTGTGGGAATGGTCGTGTATTTCGGCGAGGTGTCGAGTTCGTTCGGCGGATCGCTGCGGGCGTTCACGACGATCACGACAAGGTGGCGCAGCTTGCCCCGCGCCGCCAGGCTGGCGATGTTCGCGGGTCCGCCGACGGTCGTCATCGCCCGTCGCAGCGCGATCAGGCCGGAATTGTCCGCGACCCCGCCATCGACAAGACGCACATAGACCGGGGTGCGATAGGGCGGAACATTTGCGTCGGAGCCTTGCTCGCGTACGGTCTCGTTGCGCAGCGACTGACGGTAGCGCGCAATGCGATAGGCTTCCAGGTTGGCATAGGCGCCGGCCGGAACCTCGAGCGGCACGCGGTAGGGGAGATGCGCGTTGCGCCGTCCCGGACAGCCGGTCGGCAGGTACGAGTCGTTCAGCAGGAGGACCGGCGGGAATGCGATCGGGAAGGCGGCCGAGGCGGTGACCCCGAGGCTCACCGGCACGCGGTCGTAATCCATGCACAAATCGTCGAGCGTCGCGCGGTCAAAGGTGAAGACCTGTCCGGCGACCATGTCGGTGGCGTTGAACAGGATCAGCGGGTTGCCGGGCCCGTCGAAGGCGGCCATCGTCGCGTTGGTCTGCAGCAGGTCCTCGATCATCTCCTGCAGCAGCCCGACCCGGGTCGTGTTTTCGAGTTGCAGAGACACCCATGTGACCGGATTGAGGGCGCGTTGTTCGAGCCAGCCGATCCCGTCGTAATTCTGAATGCGGTCCATAAAGCTGCCGGCGTGGGCCGGGCCGTTGAGACCGAGATCGGCGGCATAGACGCTGCCGCCCGACACCGAGGAGACCACCGCGATATCGGCCGCGAGCGGCCGGATTTCCCCGGCCGAGGCGTATCGCAGATTGTTGAGCCGCTTGACGACCGCGGCCCCGAGCGCGGCGGCTCGCGAGCCGCCGCCGGAGATCGCCAACAGTACCAGTGGCCGGTCCGGACAGGCGGCGAGCGGTTTCTGCGGGCCGTTCGCCTCGCCGGCCGCGAGCGGGTAATCGATCGGCTTGGTGCCGCACCCGCCGAGCAGCACAAGCGCCGCGACAATCCACGCGGCCCGCGCGATCATGACAGTCTCTGAAAGAAGATTTCGGCCTCTTCGCCCTCGATTGCCTGCACCACCTGCCAGAGCGGCGTATAGGGAATGGCGGTTTGCAGGCCGAAACAATACAAACCCGCGGCCAGGATGAACGGCTGGTTGGTCGTAAAGCCGGTGTCCGTCGGGTCCACGATCGGCGTCTGATCGTCCGGCGGGACACCGCCGGTCACGATCGGGACATCCCCACCGTCGAAGCTGATCCGGACTACAGCCATCGCGTCCCCCGGCCTGGATCATTATGACGCGCATGATACCAGCCCGATCACGCCCGGCCAGCCAACCAATTTCAGCGCGGCGTTGTCCTGCGCCGATGCGGCGGCCGCTGGCGGCCGAATGC
The DNA here is from genome assembly GCA_050181375.1 of Alphaproteobacteria bacterium. Lineage (GTDB taxonomy): Bacteria > Pseudomonadota > Alphaproteobacteria > ATCC43930 > CGMCC-115725 > DATARH01. The sequence goes on along the minus strand of JBFXDF010000005.1, from coordinate 10,696 downwards.
ATCCGTCTCGTCCGAGCTGTTTTCGTCAGCGCCCGGCCGGTTCCGGCGTGTTGGCCGCCTGCCGGTATGACAGCGCTTCGGCGATGTGCCGGCGTGCGACACCGGGGACCGCGTCGAGATCGGCCAGCGTGCGCGCGACCCGCAGCACGCGGTGATAGCCGCGGGCCGACAGGCGCAGCCGTTCGGCGGCGCGCTGCAGCAGCGCGAGGCCGGCCGGCTCGGGAGCGGCGATCTCGTCGAGCAGGGTGCCGTCGGCTTCCGCGTTGGTGCGGATGCGGCGATCCTCCGGCAGGCGTGCGTAGCGCTCGCGCTGGCGGCTACGCGCGGCAAAGACCCGGCTTGCCACCTCGGCGCTGGTCTCGGCCGGCGGCGGCAGCGCGAGATCGGCGGCCGATACCGGAGGCACGTCGATGTGCAGGTCGATGCGGTCGAGCAGCGGTCCCGACAGGCGCGCCTGGTAGTCGAGCGCGCAGCGCGGGGCGCGGCCGCAGGCCCGTCCGGGTTCGCTCAGATACCCGCAGCGGCACGGGTTCATCGCCGCGACGAGCTGCACGCGCGCCGGGTAGGTCACGTGACTGTTGGCGCGCGCGACGCTGACCCGGCCGGTTTCGAGCGGCTGGCGCAGCGCCTCCAGCGCGGCGCGATTGAACTCGGGCAACTCATCGAGGAACAGAACCCCGCAATGCGCCAGGCTGATTTCGCCGGGGCGCGTGCGCAACCCGCCGCCGACCAGAGCCGGCAGCGACGCCGAGTGATGCGGGTCGCGAAACGGCCGCTCGCGCAACAGCCCGCCGCCGCGCAGACCGCCGGCCACCGACTGGATCATGCCGAGTTCGAGCGCTTCGCCCGGTTCGAGCGGCGGCAGGATGCCGGGCAGCCGCGCCGCCAGCATCGACTTGCCGGAGCCAGGCGGTCCCACCATCAATAGATTGTGCGCGCCGGCGGCGGCGATCTCGATTGCGCGTTTCGCGCTTTCCTGACCTTTTACGTCCTTCAAGTCGAGGCCGGCGGTCCGCGGCGGCGCCAGTTTCGCCTCGGGCGGAGGCAACAGCTGAGCGCCCTTGAAGTGGTTGACGATCGCCAGCAGGTTCGGCGCGGCGATGATCTCGACCTCGCCGGCCCAGGCGGCTTCGCCGCCGCATTCGCTCGGGCAGATGATGCCGGCCTCGCGCTCGACCGCGGCGAGGGCGGCGATCAGCACCCCGGCGACCGGGGTCAGCGAGCCGTCGAGCGCGACCTCGCCGAGCGCGAGATAGCCCGCCAGCTCGTCCTTCGGCAGGACCTCCATCTCGGCGAGCAGCCCGAGCGCGATCGGCAGATCGAAGTGGCTGCCTTCTTTGAGGACGTCGGCCGGCGCCAGGTTTACCGTGATGCGGCGCGGCGGCAGCCCGAGACCGAGGGCCGCCAGCGCCGCGCGCACCCGCTCACGCGACTCGGCGACCGCCTTGTCGGGCAGGCCGACCACCGTAAAGGCCGGCAGGCCCGCCGCGATCGTCACCTGCGTTTCGACATCGACGATCTCGACCCCGAGAAACGCCACGGTGCGAACCCGCGCCACCATGTTCCGGCCCGTTCCTTAAGCGCGGTGACGAAGGCCGACGAGGCGGGCGCCGCCGCGCGGCGGCAGCGGCCGCCCTTCGACTATGGCCTGCCGGCAGTGACCTAGCCGGCGTGGCCCGCCGGCGCCTGCTCTTCCTTGTCGAAGTCGAACTCGACCTTGCCGCCATGCGGGTCGTCGAAGAACAGCTGCCACAGCCCTTCGCGGACCCCGCCCTGCGGCAGGCGGCGCAGCTCGTACTGCACGCCGGCCTTTTCGAGCTTGGCGACGGTGCCCGGCAGGTCGGTGGCGGTGAACGCCATGTGGTCGATGACGCCGGCCCGCACCTCGTTCAGCTGCTCGCGATGGATGACGTGCAGGATCGGTTGATCGCCGACATAGAGCCAATAGCCCGGAAAGCGGAAATTCGGGCGCGGCCCTTCCTCGAAGCCGAGAAGGTCGCAATAGAATTTCCGCGTCACTTCGAGGTTGTCGCTCAGCACCGTGAAGTGGTTCATGCCCTGTAAGCTCACGCGACATCTCCCTTGCAAGAGGACCCGCTACGGGCACGGCGAACCGCCGTCGCCAATAGTCGCGCTGTAGAATTGGCCGAATGGCGACCCGGCGTCAATCGCAGGGCACGGCGGCGCCGCACCGTGCTATGGCACGCGCTTCGGCGCAACGGCGCCGGCGTTCGGCGGGTGGAGAAGGGTGAGAATGTTTAAGCGGTTGGTTATCGGCACGACGGCGACGATCGCGATCGGCGCGCTGGCGTTGCCGGCAGTGGCGCAGAAGCCGGGCGGGGTCCTGCGGATCTATCACCGCGACAGCCCGGCCAGCATGTCGGTCCACGAGGAGGGCACGATCGGCGTCATCCTGCCGATGATGGGCGTGTTCAACAACCTCGTCGTGTACGACCAGCATGTGCCGCAGAACAGCGAAAAGTCGATCGTGCCGGATCTTGCGACGAGCTGGGGATGGAACGAGGATTACACCGCGCTGACCTTCAAGCTGCGCGACGGCGTCAAGTGGCATGACGGCAAGCCGTTCACCTCGGCCGACGTCAAATGCACGTTCGACCTCCTGACCAACCAGGGCAAGGAAAAGCTGCGCCTCAATTACCGCGAGAGCTGGTGGACCAATCTGAAGGAAACCACCACCAACGGACCGCTTGAGGCGACGCTGCACCTGAAGCAGCGGCAGCCGGCCGTATTGTCGCTGCTCGCCTCCGGCGACACGCCGATCTATCCCTGTCATGTGACGCCGGCGCAGATGCGCCAGCACCCGATCGGCACGGGTCCGTTCAAATTTGTCGAATACAAACCGAACCAGGGCATCAAGCTGACCAAGAACCCGGATTACTGGAAGCCGGGCCGGCCCTATCTCGACGGCGTCGAGTACACGATCATCCCGAACCGCTCGACCGCGATCCTCGGCTTTATCGCCGGCAAGTTCGATATGACGTTCCCCTACGAGGTGACGTTCCCGCTGCTCAAGGACATCAAGGATCAGGCGCCGCAATCGGTCTGCGAGGAAGGCGCGGTGAACCAATCGGTCGGCATTCTGATGAACCGCACCAAGCCGCCGTTCGACAACGAGGATGTCCGCCAGGCCTTGGCGCTGACCCTCGACCGCAAATCCTTTATCGAAATCCTGGGGCAGGGTCAGGGCGATCTCGGCGGGGCGCTGCTGCCGCCGCCGGAAGGCGTCTGGGGACTGCCGGCGGAGCGGCTGATGACGCTGCCCGGCTATGGCGGCGACGTGCAGCAGAACCGCGAAAAGGCGCGCGAGCTGATGAAGAAGGCCGGCTACGGCCCCGACAAGCACCTGACGCTCAAACTCTCGACCCGCAACATCCCGGTCTATCGCGATCCCTCGGCGATCCTGCTCGATCAGCTGAAGGAAATCTGGATCGACGGCGAGCTCGAGCTGGTCGAGACCGCGAACTGGGTGCCGAACCTGATCCGCAAGAATTTCACGCTGGCGCTCAATGTGCTCGGCAATGCCGTCGACGAACCCGACGTGTCGTTTTACCAGAATCACGTCAGCGCGTCGAAGCGCAACTACCCCGGCTACAACGACCCCGAGTTCGATCGTCTGGTTGACGAGCAGTCGCAGGAAGTCGATCCGGAAAAGCGCAGGAAGCTCGCGCAAGACACCGATTTCCTGCTGCAAAAGGGGCTGGGGCGCCCGATCGTCTATCACATGCGCGCCGCGACCTGCTGGTCGCCGCAATTGAAGGGCGTAACGCTGATGTCGAACAGCCAATACAACGGCTGGCGCATGGAAGATTGGTGGTTCGATAAATAACCGGCCGGCGCAGCGGGTCAGCCGCGGTCCGCCTCGTCCTCGGCGGCGAGGCGGCGCAGCGCGGCTTCGTCGCCGCCGTAGCGCAACCAGTCGCCGGCCCGCCCCAAACCGATGCGCTCGTAAAAACCGCGCGCCGGGTTCCAGTCGAGCACCTGGAAGTCGATGCGGCCCCAGCCGCGCTCGATCGCGATCGCGGCGAGGCGCGCCATCAGCCGGTGTCCGACCCCGTGCCGGCGCGCGGCCTCGACAACGAACAGGTCTTCCAGATACAAGCCCGGTCGCCCGAGCCAGGTCGAAAAACGCGAGTGAAACGCCGCGAAACCGGCCGGCTCTTCGTCGAGAAAAGCGAGGATCGCCTCGAACTGCCGCTCCGGGCCGAAACCGTGCCGCAGCAGATCGGCCTCGGTCGCGATGACCGCGTCCGGCGCCCGCTCAAAGGCGGCGAGCGCTCGTATCAGCTTGAGCAGCAGCGCGCAGTCACCCGGCGTTGCGAAACGGATCTCGACCCGCTCCGTCATGCCCGCAAGCGCGATCAGACGCCGCTGCCGGCGTCATGCTGCGCGATAAAAGCGGCGACCCTGGGGTAGATTTCGTCGCGCCAGCGCCGGCCGTGAAACACGCCGTAATGGCCGACATCCCGCTGCAAGTGATGCGCGCGGTTCTCGGGCGCGAGATTGCGGCACAGCTTGTGCGCTGCGACAGTCTGCCCGGCGCCGCAGATGTCGTCGCGCTCGCCCTCGATCGTCATCAGCGCGGTGCGCTCGATCGCGCCCGGATCGACCTTCGCGCCGCGCACCCGGAAGCTGCCATGCGCGAGGTCCTGGCGCTGGAACACGCGATCGACGGTCTGCAAATAGAAATCCGCCGGCAAATCCATCACCGAGCAATATTCGTCGTAAAAGGCGCGGGTTGCCGCCGCGCTCTCGCCATTGCCCGCGACCAGGTGGCGGAACATTCGCCAATGCGCCTCGACATGGCGGTCGAGGTTCATGCTGAGAAACCCGGCAAGCTGCAGAAACCCCGGATAGACGCGGCGGAACGCGCCGGGGTAGCGCGCCGGCACGGTCGTGACGAGCATGTGCTCGAACCAGGATAGCGGGTGCGACAGCGCGAAGCGGTTGACCTCGGTCGGATTGGCGGCGGGGTCGATCGGCCCACCCATCAGCACCATCGAGGCCGGCTGGTGCGGATCGTCATCGGCGGCCATCAGCGCCGCCGCCGCCAGCACCGGCACCGACGGCTGACACACCGCCAGCACATGACAATCCGGCCCGAGCAGCCGGATGTACTTGATCAGCAGCTCGATCTCGTCGTCGAGATCGAAACGGCCGTATTGCACCGGCACATTGCGCGCGTTGACCCAGTCGGTCAGGTAGACGTCGTGGTCGGGCAGGACCGTGGCGATTGTGCCGCGCAACAGCGTCGCGAAATGCCCGGACAGCGGCGCGACGACCAGCAGCCTGGGCTGCGCGGGCGCCTCCGTCTTATGGAAATGCACGAGGCGGCAGAACGGGCCGATCGCGACGGCTTCCTCGGTAACCCCGGTCTCGATCCCGCCAACCGTCACCCGGTCGATGCCGAAATCGGGCCGCTCGTGCCTTATGCCGCCATTCGAGAACATATTGAGCGCGGCGGCGGCGGTGCGCCAGAACGTCGAGCCGCCCAACCAATTCGGATCGAACCAGGTCTGTGCGGTTTCGGCGAACAGGCGAAACGGAGCGAGAATGTCGCGATGTGCGTCATATGCATCGTAAAGCATCGGTCCTCATCGTCTTTCCCCTTTGTCGCCCATGCCGCGCGCGTCCGCGGCCAACCTGCGGTTGGACAACAGTAACCGAACCGCAATAATCCCAAAAGCGCGCGCCATCGCGTCACTAAGTGACGCCGGTCGGGCGGACAGTCAGGCGAAAGCGTTCTTGATGCGCGCCCAGTCGTCCAGCGCGTCTTCGTTGCCCGGCGTGACCGGGATCACGATCTGTTTCCAGCCGGCGTCGCGCAAGGCTGCGACCCGCTGGGTCAGTTCCTGCTCGGTCGCGGTAAACGTCGTCCGGCGGATCAATTCGGCCGTGATGAAGCGGCGCTCTTCGGGCTTCACGAACAGAAAATGCCCGCGGTGGTTTTCGAGATAGCGCGCGTCGGCCGGCTCGAACCGCCGCGCCATCGCGACATAGCCGGCGATCGCCTCGGCGATGCCTTCATGTGAGACGTTCATCGTGTTTTGCCAACCCTGCTGATCGGCGTCGGCGGCGCGGTGCAGCAGGGTCGCGGCGCGCGGTCCGGCCTGCGCCATCGCGCGCTCGCCGTCGGCCGTCTCGCCGGGCCGCAGGACGCAGCCGCACACCCAGGCCGTCGCGTAGAGGTCATCGGCGGCGCGGCCGGCCGCTGCCCATTCCCGCTTCATGCCATCGAGCGCGCCGATAGCCCCATCGACATCCTGGATAAAGCATTTCCAATGCGCTCCGAGCTTCGCGGTCAGCCTCTGCGAGCGCGGTCCATAGGCCGAGATGTGCAGCGGGATCGGGTCGGTCGTGTCGAACAGCCCGGCTTCGGGATTGAGAAACCGTATCTTGCGCGGCCTGCCCTCGATCTCCGTCTCGACGGTTTCGCCGTTGAGCAGGGCGTAGACGACCCGGACATATTCCTCCATCTCGGCGAGCTTTATCGCGCCCAATCCCATCGCGCGGCGCGCCGAGAACCCGGTGCCGACGCCGAAATCGATGCGGCCCGGCGCCAGCCCGTTCAGCGTCGCGAACGCGTTCGCGGTGACCGCCGCAATGCGGTTCGACGGCACCAGCACGCCGGTGCCGAGCCGGATCCGCGAGGTCTTCACCGCCGCCGCCGCCATCGCGACAAAGCAATCGGCGGTGATCATCTGCGTGTCGAAAAACCATGCATGTGTAAACCCCAGCGCCTCGGCCTTCTGCGCCACCTTCCACGAATCGCTCGCGCTCGGAATGCCGACACCGAAATCCATGACTGGCTCCGCCTTTCGAGTTCGTCTCCGGTAAGGCCGGTACGTACCTCTTGCATGCGCGTCCGCGCGGCGAACCGGCTTTGACCAGGGTGACAGCCGCCCGGTATGGAGACAACCGTACGCCTTTCTCATCCCGCCACGCGAGGGCCGGTGAATGCCAGTCACGCAGCAAGACGTGATATCGGACGGCTCCGGGGTAAATTGCAGTGGGGACCGGATGCGGGAACCGGCGATGGCCGAGACCGGAACGGGGCGGATCAGGCGGCCGTTCCCGCGGGGCGATACGCTCCCCGGCTTTCCGGATGCGTACAAGGTCGGAGCAAAAACACCGCGGCCGGGCGGCGGTCAGCGCAGCGGCTGCGAAACGGCCGATGGGGCGCATTTCGAGCGCGATCCTTTGCACGACGCTGTCGAGGTGCATGATCCGACCGGCCGCAGGCATCCCGGCGAAGGCAGATCGGCCCGGGCGGACCCGACCCGATCCGGGCGAATGTCGATAAATTGTAGGGCGGGTGAAGCGTAGCGTAACCCGCCATTGGTCAGATTGCGGCGGGTTTCGCTCTGCTCCACCCGCCCTACGCTTGCTGCGCTTTTACCGCCCTACGCTTGCTGAAGACGCGTGAGAGACAACGCCGTCGCGCCAGCATCAATCCCCACAAACCGCCAGCAAGGACCATAAAGGAACTCGGCTCGGGAACGCTAAGTTCAGCCGTAATTGGCGTCTGTGTTCCTGTGAACTCGCCGTCACCGACGAATGTGATCCCCGTTATGAACGCTGTCGTGTTCCCCGGGTCAAGGCCGAGACTCGGCGCTATGCCGGTAACGGTGAACGCGCTGACGCCTCCCATCGGAAATGTAAATAAACTTTCCGGAAACAATAGTTCGTCAAATGACATTCCGTTCCAAATAAAGGATATATCGAACGGATCTGATTGAATGGCCGGTAGGACCACCGCTGCGAAATTCGGGTTCCCCGCGCCAGTCTGGAATTTGTATCCAACGGCAATTTTCGGATCAAGAAAATATGTGGTACCGCCTACCACGGTCATGCTATACTGGTACGCACCACCCGGTACGATTACAGGTAAATTGACCACCGGCGAACCCGCGGGCACAGGTGTAAAGTCAAAATAGGCTCGCGACCACGAAAGACTATTCGAATTTGACGCGGGCAGCGATGGATCCCGCAGCACCGCGCCTACAATACCAATGACATAATCGTGATTCAGCTCCAAAGTGAGCCCGCCGGCAAGTGCATTTGGTACGGTGAAAGTGTTTGATGTGCCTGGGAGTGATTTAGCGTATACGGCATCGGGCGCGCCACTGGCGTTCATTCTGGATTTGTCGTAAATATTGATGATTACGCCTCCGATGCTGCCGATCGGATAGTCCCACGAGAAGGTCGGATTACCGCTTGACCCGGACACTGTCACGTTTTTTGCAAAGGGCGGCGGTGTCGCCCCAACAGCCGACGGCGTAATCACGGAAGCCGTGTCGGCTCCGTTTTTGAAGCTGAGCACCCATGGCCCGGTAAGGTTGGGATTGTAGAGAATGGAGCGGCCGAACTGATTCGGTAGTGCTGTCGAGCCGACGAAGGGAAGAGTAGTAGAAACCGTCGTGCCGGTCAAAAGGTTCGTGGTCTGTGCCGTGGCTGTCGTCCCAAAGTCCCCATTCGGGATAACGATGTTGTCCCCAAAATCGATTGTTTTCCCCACGAAGCGACCGAGGTCATTTACTCCGCCATCTTCTACTACTAAGAAAGGTGCTCCCAGCGTAATTGGTGCGGAGAGTGCGCTCTCCGCGCTATATAATATTGTTGAAACGGCTATGGAGAAGACGACTCCTTGGACGCTCGGCCGCATATTAAGGTTCCTCCCCTTCAATCATCTCACGCTCGATCGGCGTGATTGAGCTCCAAGATGGAACTGAATATGCCTGGAATCCACTCTGTCAAGCGATTTTTGCCTCCTTCGCGGTTTTTGTATTCGGATGCCAAGCGGATGGGACTTCCTTTGCTCAGCACCTTCCACATCACACTACCGGTGTCCCGCCCCGCTGGGCTGCAAACGCCAGTTCCGGCGTCGGGCGGCCGAGGGGTTTGGCGGCGTCGGACAGGGCGCAGGGGAGAAAGGCGCCGCTCCCGCGGTCGGCGTGGAGTTGGCCGCCCTCGATGACGACCCGCCCGCGCGACAGCACCGTCACCGGCCAACCCTTCAACTGCATTCCCTCATACGGCGTGTAGCCGACCTGGTCGTGGATGTCGGTGGCGCGCACCGTGACCTCGTGTCCGGGGTCCCAGATCGCGATATCGGCATCCGAACCGACCGCGATCGTGCCTTTCTTCGGATACAGCCCGTAGAGCTTCGCGTGGTTGGTCGCGGTCAGCGCGACAAAGCGGTTTATGTCGATGCGACCCTTCAGGACGCCTTCGGAAAACAGCAGAGGCGCGCGCAGTTCGATGCCGGGGATGCCGTTCGCGGTGTCCTTGAACGTCGTTTTGTCGCCTTTTGGCAATTTGCCGGTTTCGTCGTAACGATACGGGGCGTGGTCGGACGAAAACACCTGGAACGTGCCGTTTTGCAAACCGCGCCATACCGCCTCCTGGTTCGCCTGATCGCGCGGCGGCGGCGAGCAGCAGAATTTTGTGCCTTCGATATCCATCCCGATATGATCTGATGTCAGGAACAGGTATTGCGGGCAGGTTTCGCCGAAAATCTTGAGGCCGTTGGTCTGCGCGCCGCGGATCACGTTGATTGCCTCGGCGGCCGAGACGTGGACGATCAGCACCGGCACGTCGAGCAGTTCGGCCAGCGCGACGGCGCGGTTGGTCGCCTCGCCCTCGGCAATCCTGGTATGCGACACCGCGTGATAGCGCGGCGCGGTCATGCCTTTGTCGAGGAGGCGATCGGCCAGCCACGAGATCATGTCGTGGTTCTCGGCGTGGACCATCATGAACGCGCCCTCGCGCCGGGCGAGCGCCATGATGTCGAGCATCTGCCGATCGTTGAGGCGCAAGAGGTCGTAGGTCATGTAGACCTTGAACGAGGTGTAGCCGTCGCGGATCAGCGCCGGGAGTTCCTGACCCAATACCTGCTCGGTCGGATCGGTGATGATCAGGTGGAAGGCGTAGTCGATCACCGCCTTCGGCCGCGCCGCCTCGTGATAGTCCTGCACCACCTGGCGCAGCGACTGTCCGCGGTGCTGCGCCGCGAACGGGATCACCGTGGTGGTTCCGCCGAACGCCGCCGAGACGGTGCCGCTGTAGAAATCGTCGGCGCACATGACCCCGGCCGACGACATCTGCTCGATATGGCAATGGCTGTCGATCGCGCCGGGCAGGACGAATTTTCCCGCCGCATCGATCTCGCGCGCGCCGCCGCCGATCCCGCGCCCCAACGTCGCGACGAGGCCGTCCTTTATCCCGACATCGCATTGCGACGTGTCGGAGGCGGTCGCCACGGTGCCGTTGCGGATCACCAGATCGTATTCGGCCATTGCCCATCCTCTCCGCGCGCGCTCGCCGGGCCGCGCCTGATTCCGATGATGCATAATAACAAAACGAGGTTCCGCGCGTGGCCGAATTGCTGCGTCGCGATCCGCCCGATCATGCGACCGCCGATCGGCGATTCGACGCCGCGCCCGTTCCGCGTACCCCGGCCCGCTGCGTTCGCCAATGTCGCAGTGATTGCGTCGTTTCGCCCCGCATGACAGTTTGATTGCAGTTCTGCGTCGGTCGCACGGGCGGGATGGCATGTCGCTGATCACCACCGCAGGGGGCAGGTTCGCGGCGCCGGAGCGGCGCACGATGGGGGTCGCGTGCGGCGCGCATGTGCTGCATGACGGCTATACCGACCTGCTTTACGTGCTGCTGCCGA
>JBFXDF010000004.1:0-40530 GCA_050181375.1 Alphaproteobacteria bacterium | reverse complement strand
GAGCACCCGACGCGCCTCGCACAGGACAAGACCGTGCCGATGCTGCACGCCGAAGTCGCCAAGGGCGCGCTCGAAGACGCCGGCCTGTCAAAAAACGACATCGACGGGTACTTTTGCGCCGCCGGCGACACGCCCGGTCTCGGCGGGCTGTCGATCGCGGACTATCTCGGACTGAAGCTGCGCCACATCGATTCGACCGATACCGGCGGCTCGTCGTATCTATTGCAGGTCGGGCACGTCGCCGAGGCGATCGCGGCCGGCAAGTGCTCGGTGGCGCTGATCACGCTGGCCGGCCGGCCGCGCGCCGAGGGCATGGCGACCGGGACCGCGCCGCGCCAGCCGTCGGTGCCGATGCCGGAATCGGGGTTCGAGCTGCCCTACGCGCCGGCGACCGCGAACATGTACGCGATGTGCGCGATGCGGCACCGGTACGAATACGGCACGACCGCCGAGCAGATGGCCTGGGTCAAGGTTGCCGCCTCGCACCATGCACAGCACAATCCGCACGCGATGCTGAAGGACGTCGTCACTGTCGAGGACGTCGTCAACTCGCCGATGATCGCCGACCCGCTGCACCGGCTCGATTGCTGTGTCATCAGCGACGGCGGCGGCGCGATCATCATGACGACGCCGGAGATCGCGAAAAGCCTGAAGCGGCCGCTGGTCAAGGTGATCGGAGCCGGCGAGGCGCCAAAGCACCAGATGGGCGGCAAGGTCGATCTGACCTATTCCGGCGCGGTGTGGTCGGGTCCGGCCGCGTTCGCCGAGGCGGGGGTCAAGCCGAGCGATATGAAATACGCCTCGATCTACGACAGTTTCACGATCACGGTCATCATGCAGCTCGAGGATCTCGGCTTCTGCGAAAAAGGGCAGGGGGGCCGCTTTGTCAGCGACGGCAATCTGATTTCGGGTACCGGTAAATTACCGTTCAACACCGACGGCGGCGGATTGTGCAACAACCACCCGTCGAACCGCGGCGGGCTGACCAAGGTATTGGAGGCGGTGCGGCAGTTGCGCGGCGAGGCGCACCCGGCGGTGCAGGTCAAGAATTGCGATCTGGCGCTGGCGCACGGCACCGGCGGCTCGCTCGGCACAAGACACAACGCGGCGACCGTCATCATGGAGAGGGAGTGAGGGCGATGGTGCAAGGACAAGCAGCTCAGGGGGAGCGCAAGATCACGCCGCCGCCGGTTAATCCCGAAACGCAACCCTTTTGGGATGCTGCCGGGAAAGGCAAGCTGTTGATCAAGAAATGCACCGGCTGCGGCGAGGTGCATTTCTACCCCCGCAACATCTGCCCGTTCTGCTTTTCGGACAAAACCGAATGGCAGGAAGCCTCGGGTCGGGGCACGATCTACACCTACAGCGTGATGCGCCGCGCGCCGGTGCCCTACGCGATCGGATATGTCGAACTTGCCGAGGGGCCGCGCATCATGACGAACATCGTCGATTGCGACCTCGACAACATCAAGATCGGCCAGGCGGTGCGCCTCGTCTTCAAGCCGTCGGACGGCGGCCCCCCGGTGCCAATGTTCGCGCCGGCGTGAATTGGAACGGCCATCGCGACCGCAGCGAAGCGATCGATGAACAGTAAGTAGGATGGGCTGAGCGCAGCGAAGCCCATCGATAATTGCACGCGCGAACGTGATGGGCTTCGCTATGCTCAGCCCATCCTACGGACCGAGGAGGACGCAGCATGGACACGATCGAAACCCGTCTCGAAACGCGCCCGGCGCATATCAGCCCGGAGGAGTGGGCGGTGCGGGTCGATCTGGCGGCGTGCTACCGGCTGATCCAGCATTTCGGCTGGGACGATCTGGTGCTGACGCACAACACCGCGCGGGTCCCCGGCACGACCGATCAGATGCTGATCAACCCGTCCGGACTGATGTTCGACGAGATCACCGCCTCGAACCTGTTGAAGGTCGACATCGCCGACGGGCATCTGATCGAGCCGTCGGAATACGAGCCGATCAACGCCGGCGTCGTGATCCACGGCGCGATCTATCTGGCGCGGCCCGATGTGCAATGCGTGATCCATACGCACACCGAGGCGGACATCGCGGTCGGCGTGCTCGAAGAGGGGCTGTTGCCGCTGTCGCAATGGGCGATGCGGTTTTACGGCCGGCTCGGCTACCACGATTACGAGGGCGTCTCGCTCGACATGGACGAGCGCGAACGGCTGGCCCATGACATCGGCCAGCACCCGGTTCTCGTGCTGCGCAACCACGGTCTCTTGGCGACCGGGCGCAACATCGCCGAGGCCTTCTCGCTGATGTATCATTTCGAGCGCTCGGCCGAGGCGCAGCTGAAAATCCAGGCGGCCGCGGCGAGCGGCAGCAAAATGGTCGTGCCGTCACAAGAAACCTGCGAGCGCCAAGCCGCCCAGTTCACCGGCAACATGCCGCGCCTGCAGGGGCAGCGCGAATGGCCGGCGCTGCTGCGGCTGTGCGACCGCCTCGACCCGGGCTACCGGAACTGAGCTTTCTTAAGCGCAGCCGTCTCTGACGAAGGCGGCGCTTCCGACATCGTCCGAGATGCTCTCTCGCCAGGGATTACAGCTCTGGCGAGAGCCGCACCGGGTGGCCGCTGGCGTTGCGCGCGGGCTGAATCACCCGCCTTGGCCGTGAAACCGGCCGTTGAAAAACCCGCGGACCGAGCCCGCGGGTCGCTGTGGCAGCCGGAAAACCGAATCGCCCGTCGGTCAGCGGCCGGCCAGGGCGCGCGCCAGCTGACTCACCGCCTCCTGGTGCTTCTCGTTCTGGATTTCAGCGAAGTTGCGCGCGATTTCCAGCAGCATCCGCTGGTGCGGCGTCGCCGGGCGCGGCGCCTCCTCGCCCAATCCCTCGTAGAAATACGTGATCGGCGCGTTCAGCACGCGCGCGATCTCGTACAGCCGGCCGGCCGATACCCGGTTGATGCCGCGCTCGTATTTGTGCGCCTGCTGATAGGTCACCCCGATCAGCTCCGCAAGCTGCTGCTGGGTGAGCCCGAGCATGATCCGGCGTTCGCGAATGCGTGCCCCGACATGGTCGTCGATCGCCGCGGTTGACCGCCCTCTTTTCGGCTTTGCCATCGTTTCACCTATGTTTCGTCGCCCGGGCCGGTTTCCCGCCCGCCGGCCCGTCCCGCTCTTTCCGTCAACGCGAACAAGACGCGGAAATTCCCAACCCGGATATAGATGGATTAAGATCAAGATCAATGGAATTGCGGGCCAGAAAGCGCAGATAGCGTTTCGCGGCGCGGCGCCTCAATCCTTGATCAAAGGTAAGTTGCCCCGTCACTAGAGATTTTCGGCAAGCGCAAGCGAAAACCGATGACGCGATGCGGCACGCGGAGGCAAGGCGAAGGAAAACATATTGTGTCCGTCCGGTTTTCCTTGCCGACCGCGGCGGGCCGGAACCACGGCTTGTTACGGGCTTGCCGGGTGTTGCGAGAGTTGCGACAACGCCGGAGTTCGTCTATCGCCATCGCTGGCGGGCCGGCGGTCTGGTGATCTGGAACAATCGCTGCACCCTGCATCGTGGCCGGCGGTTCGACGAGACGCAGCCGCACGACCTGTGCGCGGCGCAGCACACGGAATCGGCGCTGGATCAAGCGGTGCAGGGAACCTGATAATCGCTCTCGGCAGGAGGAAAAATGGATATCCGGGGGAAGGCCGAGGCGATTTCGCGGCTGTTTCGCGAGCGGCGGCCGATCGACATTTTGCCACCCGAGCTGATGCCCGCCAGTCTCAACGAGGCGTATCGGGTGCGCGCCGAATTCGAGGAAATCGAGCAACGGCGCGGGCGCGGTGCGGTCGCTGGCTACAAGATCGGGCTGACGACGCCGATCATGCAGCAACTCTGCGGCGTCGATGAGCCGTGCTACGGCGCGATCTTCGCGAGCGAGGTGCATCACCGCCGCGCCGAAGTTCCGACATCGAACTATTGCCGGCTCGGCATCGAGACCGAGATCGCGGTGCGGCTCGGCGAGGATCTGCCCCGGGGCCTGCCGAATGGTGGCGATGTCGAACGGGTCGGGCGGGCGGTCGAAAGCTGCATGGCGGCGATCGAGCTGCTTGAGGATTTGCGGCACGATTACAAGCGGCTGACCGCGGCGGCGATGGTCGCCGGCAATGTATGGAACGCGGGGGTCGTACTCGGCGAGCCGGTGGCGAACTGGCGGCGGGTCGATCTGGCCCGCGCCACGGCGCGGCTGACAATCAACGGACGCGAGGTCGGGCAGGGCAGGGGCGGCGACGTGATGGGCAACCCGCTCAATGCCCTGGTCTGGCTCGCCAACAAGCTGGCCGCCGCCGGTACGCCGCTCAAGGCCGGCATGGTCGTGATGACCGGCAGCATGGTGCCGATCCAGTTCCCCGCGCCCGGCGACCACGCGATTATTGTGGTCGAAGGTCTGGGATCGGCCGAGCTGGTCGCGACCTGAGTCGGTGCCCGATCTCTTTCCGCTTGGTCGCCCGCTGTTGCGGCTTCTGCCGCCCGAGACCGCCCATCGCTTGACCCTTAAAGCGCTCGCGTTCGGTCTCGGGGGGAAGGCGGCGGAGGCTGATCCGCCGATATTGCATCAGCGCCTGTGGAGCCGCGACTTCCCGAACCCGATCGGCATCGCCGCCGGGTTCGACAAGGACGCGCAGGTACCCGACGCGCTGCTGCGTCTCGGCTTCGGCTTTGTCGAGGCCGGCACGGTAACGCCGCTGCCGCAGCCCGGCAATCCGCGCCCGCGCGTCTTCCGGCTCGAAGAAGATCGCGCGCTGATCAACCGGCTCGGGTTCAACAGCGGCGGGCTCGATCCGGTCGTCGAGCGGCTGCGGGCGCGCCTCGGCAGGGGAGGCATCGTCGGCCTCAATATCGGCCGCAACCGCGACAGCGCCGATGCGCTGTCCGATTATGTCGAGAGCGTGCGGCGCGGCGCGGCGGTCGCTGATTATCTCGTCGTCAACATATCGTCTCCGAACACGCCGGGACTGCGCGACCTGCAGGCGCGCGAGGCGCTCGAAACGCTGCTGCGGGAGCTGGTCGCGGCGCGTGAGACGACGCAGCGCCCGACGCCGCTGCTGGTCAAGATCGCGCCTGATCTGAGCGAACAGCAGCGCGCCGACATTGCCGCGGTGGCGCTTTCGACCGGCATCGATGGCATCATTGTGTCGAACACGACCGTCGCGCGGCCCCCGGAGCTGCGCAGTCCGCACGCGCGCGAAGCCGGCGGGCTTAGCGGGCCGCCGCTGTTCGGGCCATCGACCGAGGTATTGCGCGATATATACCGGCTGACCCGGGGAGAGCTGCCGCTGGTCGGGGTGGGCGGGGTAGCGAGCGCCGACGATGCCTACGCAAAAATCCGCGCCGGCGCGTCCCTGGTGCAGCTTTATACGGCGCTCGTATTCGACGGACCGGGACTGCTCGGGCGGGTCAAGACAGGCCTCGCTGAGCTGCTGCGCCGCGACGGGTTCGCGTCGGTCGGCGACGCGGTCGGCGCCGACCAACGGTGCGGGACCGGGATTTCGACCGGCGACCGGCCGGGATGATCATTGCCGATCCTGCATAGATTTCCCGGGTCCGATTGCGCGAGTTGCGATGGTCCGGGGTCTCTGGTTGGCGCTTTGTCTGGCCGCTTCCGGCTGCACGGTCGGCCCGGAATATGTCCGGCCGACGGCTCCCGTGCCGGCATCGTACAAATGGGAGAAGGGGTGGCGCGAGGCGCGGCCGGCCGACGCGGTCGAGCGCGGCGCGTGGTGGTCGTTGTTCAACGATCCGGTGCTCGACGGGCTGTTGCGCCAGGTCGACGTCTCAAACCAGAACGTCGCGGCTGCCGAAGCGGCGTTCCGCAACGCCGCGGCGGTGACGGCGCAGGCGCGTTCAGCGTTTTTCCCGGTTGCCGATGTGAATGCGTCGGCGCTGCGGTCGCGCAGCGGCGGCGCGGGTCAGTTGAACCAGATCGGCAGCGCGTTCCGGGTCGCCGCAACGGCAAGCTGGGTTCCCGATTTATGGGGCCGCGTCCGCGCGAACGTGAGCGGCGCCGCGGCGACGGCGCAGGCCAGCGCCGCCGACCTCGCGGCCGCTCGTCTCGCCGCGCAGTCGCAGCTGGCGCAGGCCTACATGCAAATCCGCGTCGCCGACGAATTGCGCCGGCTGCTCGACGCCAGCGCGAAAGCCTATGCCGAATCGCTGCGCATCACCCAGAACCAATACAATGCCGGGATCGTCTCGGCCGCCGACGTGGCGCAGGCGAGGACGCAGCTCGAAAGCACGCGGGCTCGGGCGGAGGCGGTTGGGGTCACCCGGGCACAGCTGGAAAACGCCATCGCCGTGCTGATCGGCAAGCCCCCCGCCGAGCTCGACATTGCGCCGGTACCGGGGCTTCCGCCGCTGCCGGAAATTCCGCCGGGGTTGCCGTCGAGCCTGTTGGAGCGCCGGCCCGACATTGCCTCCGCCGAGCGGCAGATGGCGGCGGCCAACGCCGCGATCGGTGTCGCGGCCACGGCGTTCTATCCCGACATCGTGCTGTCCGCCACCTCCGGGACCGCCGGTTCCACAATCGGCAGCCTGGCATCGGCCTCGGCCTGGCTCTGGTCGGTCGGCGCGACGCTGGCCCAAACCGTGTTCGACGCCGGCACGCGCCAGGCCCAGGTCGAAGAGGCCGTCGCCACATACGACCGCACCGTCGCGCTCTACCGCCAGACGGTGCTCGATGCGCTGCGCGAGGTCGAGGACCAGCTGTCGGCGTTGCTTCTGCTGCGGGAACCGGCGATCGCGCTGGAAGCCGCCGTGACCGCGTCGCGCGAGGCGGAGCGGATCATCACCAACCAATACCTGGCGGGCACCGTGTCGTATACCAGCGTCGTCGTCGCGAATACGGCGGCGCTCAACAATGCCGTGGCGGCGCTCGATGTGACGCAGAGCCGCCTCGTGGCGGCGGTGGCGCTGATCCAGGCGCTGGGCGGCGGCTGGGATTCCTCGCAGCTGCCGAGCCGCGAGCGCATCGAGGAGCTTGCGCCGCTCGATTTCAACCCGCTGCCGCCGCCGATTGCCCGGCCCCGGCTATAGTGCGTTTTTACCGCGATCGCCGCGTCCCGGCGGCGGTGGTCAACTCCGCCGGGTCCGCAATGATTCCTATTCGCGGAAGTTCAGGTATTGCAGCGGCTGCTCGATCTTGAGACCCCGAATTACCGCGATCGCGGCCTGCAGATCGTCGCGTTTCTTGCCGGTAATCCGCACCTCGCCGCCCTGCACCGCCGCCTGCACCTTGAGCTTGCTGTCCTTGACCTCGCGCACCAGCTGTTTGGCGAGCGCCGCGTCGATCCCCTGGCGCAGCAAGATGCTCTGGCGCAACGTGTTGCCCGACGCTTTCTCGGGCTTCTGGTAGTCGAGCGCGCCCGGCTCGACCTTGCGCCGCGTCAGATGCACTTTCAGCAGCTCGTGCAGCTGCTTCAGCTTCAACTCGTCGTCGGCGACAAGCTCTATTTCGCCCTCCTTCCGCTCTACCGAGCATTTGCTGCCCTTGAAGTCGAAACGGGTGGCGATCTCGCGATTGATGCCGGCTATCGCGTTGTCCACTTCGGCGAGATCGAGCCGGGAGACGATATCGAAACTGGGCACGGCTGAAGGTCCTCTTGCTGGGCGACCGGCGGGTCGGCGATCGCGTCCGATATGGGACGGCGCCGCTCCCGATGACAGGCCTGTCCTCCCGATCAGCCGGCCGGCTCCGCGAATACCGGCGGAGCCATGATCCGCTCCATCAGTGTTCGGACCTCGATGTACAGCGTATCCTGCGGCAGGCGCTGCGGCGGTCTTGTCGTTGCCTCGTCGATCGCGGCGACCGCGGCCCATTCCGCGACCGCTCGGCGCCGCTGCGGATCGGCCAGAATGAAGTCAACGGCCTGGTTCTGCGTGCCGAGCGTCGGCGCGCCGTTCTCGCTCGTCAACTCGCGGTACAATTCTATGGTATAGGCAAGCGCCGCTTCCCGCAGCAGAACATCCTCGTCCAAGGTTGGTGGCTCCGATCGCGTCATGACGCCTCGTGGAAAATGTTTACATTTGAATGCCGCTTGCCCGTTTTGCCCTCTCTTCGGACGATAGTAAAAGCGGCCACCCGAGGGCGGCCGCTTTCTTACTATTGCGCGCGCTTGCGGCGACTATCGCGTCATCCAGTATTCGTCGACGCGCGACCGGTACGTGCGGTCGTTCCAGTCCGGCATGTTGCTCGACATGTACCGCGGGGCGCGTTCGAGCCGAGTACGATCGGCGTCGATCATGTAGCCGCCCATTCTCGTGTCGTAGGTCAGCGAGCGCCACGGCAGCGGATGATAGCTCTCGCCGATCCCGAGAAACCCGCCGAACGACATCACCACGTACTCGACCTGACCGCTGACTTTGTCGAGCATCATGTGATCGACCGTGCCGAGGTGATCGCCGTTGCGATTGTAGCACTCGGTGCCGTGAACCTTGGCGGACGAGATCAGGCGGTTGGTTTCGTCGGCTTCGAGCGGACGGCTTTCGGTGCCGGTCCGATAGGTCGCATCGCTCATGGCCCATCTCCTTTGCAAACGATAGGGTTAAGATAAAAACAGCCGACCGGCGGAAGCCGTTCCCGCCGGCCGGTCGCGCACCGACCCGGGATGAGTTGGGGGCGAGGGTCCAACGCCTCGGGCCTATGGCAGACGGGGAAGAATCTTCTCGGTCAGCAGCATGAAGCTGCGGTGGCTGAGCGGCGCCGCCAGCAGGTAATCGAGGCCGATCTCCTCGCGGAAGCGCAGTATCTGGTCGAGCACCGCATCGACGGTGCCGTAGAGAATAACCCCGTCGAGATACCGCTGGACGGGGTCGGCGCCCGGCGCGTTTGGGTCGCGAACACCCACCGGATTGTGTTGCGCGCCGAAATACGAGTTGACGATCCATTCGGCGCCGCGCCGTGCGACCGCCTCGGCCTCGGCTTCGCTGTCGCCGAGGGCCAAAAGGCGCGCCATCGGCAGGTCGCGGCCGTCAACCGAGAACCCGTTGGCTTCCAGCCGCTCGGCATAATACCGCCGCTTGCGTCCAAGGTCCTTATGGGTCGAGTGCGGGTCCATCAGGATCGAGAAGCCGCGCCCCGCCGCCCAGTCGATCGACGGTTCCGAGGTCGCGGCCATCCACACCGGCGGGCGCGGGCGCTGCAGCGGTTTCGGCAGCACCTCGACCCCGTCAAAGCGGAAATGCTCGCCCGCGAAACTCAACCGCTCCTCGCTCCAGGCGCGCAGCACGATTTCGACCGCCTCGTGAAACCGCGACGTGCTCTCGTCCGGCGGCACACCGAAATTCTCGAACTCGATCCGCGCGAAGCCTCGCCCGGCGCCCCAATTGACTCGCCCGCCCGACAGCACGTCGAGCAGCGCCACCTCCTCGGCGAGCCGCAGCGGGTGATAGAACGGCGCCAGCGACACGCCGGTGCCGATGCGCAGCCTCCTCGTGCGCGCCGCCGCCATCGTCCCCATCAGATGCACCGACGGGCAGACGCTGAAGCTGCTGAAATGGTGCTCGGCGAGCCACACGGCGTCGTAGCCGGCGCGATCCATGATCTCGATCCGCTCGAGCGCGCGGGCGAAGACCGTTTCGACCGGCACGCGCCGCTCCGGCCAGCTGAAGAATTGCAGGACACCGAGTTTCATCCGCGTTTGCCCGAAGCTGCTGCCCCGGTTGAGGGCCTATGCGGTAAACACCAGCGTCGCGTTAAATGCCGCGCGCGCCGGCACGACAATCCGCTCGTTGTCGATGCTGATGCCCTTGACCCCGCGCAGCCGCGCCGTGGCTCGCGCGAGCGACGCCGTTTTCAGCTCGACCGCGGCGAGGTATTCGGCGCGGCCCGAAGGGTCGGCGGCGGCATCGCCAAACTCGGCGGCGATGGCGGCCGGGGTCGTCAATTCGACGCGCGCCGCGCCGGCGCCGATCACGCGCCTGCCGCCCGCCTCGACGATGCCACCGGTGCCGAACAGCGCAGCGAACAGCAACGCCGTGCGGCCCGGCGCGGCGGTCGCGACGACGACACGGGCGATCGCGCGGGCGCCGTTCGCATGGTCCTGCCACTCCGGCCGCCACACCAGTTCCGGCGTCAGCTGCTCGCAGAAATACACCCGCCCCATCGCGACCTTCTCGGGATCGAGCCGGGTGGTGCGAAACCGCGCATCGCTTTTGCCGCCGTCGAGATCGACCGGCCGCGAGAAAGACTGCACCGGCAGGATCGGCAGCCCGGCGGCCGCGGCGTGCGCGTGCACCATGTCGGCGTCTTCGGTCTTGAACACCAGCCCGTTGAGCCCGACCGGGAACGGCGCCAGCTCCGGTCTTGTCGCGCCGCCGGACCCGAAGCCGAGCAGTTCGAGATAGTCCGTCCCGAACATCATCAGATGGTTCATCGAGCCAAGCGTGTGATGGCCGCGCGGGGTCAGAGTGAAGCCAAGCCCGGCAAAAACCCGCGCCGCCTCGTCCATGCGGTCGCGCACGTCGATGACGATATGGTCGAGGATGGGCGGCGTCAGCATCGCGAGCGGGTCCGTTCGAGGGCTGTCGGAACTCCCTCACGGTAGATCGCCAACCCCGAGACCGCAACCGACTGTCCGGTCGGCAGCGATCTCGGGATCGCAGGCCCGCCCCGGGCGAAGATGGGGCTGAGGGCGGCGGGCGAGGCGGCGACCGCTTTGGCGCCACCGACAAAGCGTCGGCGCCGATCGGTGTCTGTTCCGCGGCCGCCTCGCCCCCGACCCGGCCCGGACTATTCGACCACCAGGATCGGTCTGAGGGTGATGGGTCGGGCCACGTTGTGGAAGTTCGGCGAGGTCGCCATCACCGCCTCATGCACCTCGGCGAACTGTTCCCTGGTGCCGTCGCCCTTGATGCGGACGGTATAGCGCAGGCTCTCGTACCCCGGCGGCACGGTCGGATCGAGCCCGAGAAAGCCGCGCAGGTCGATCTCGCCGTCGGTTTCGATTTCCAGACTTTCGAGCGTGATGCCGCGCACCGCGCATTGCGCGACATACCCGACCGTCATGCAGGCATTGAGCGCCGCGAGCAGGTGTTCCTGCGGATTGGCGAACCGGTCGGTCCCGCCCAGCTCGAACGGTTCGTCGATGTCGATCGAGAACCGCCGCGGCACGCGCTCGCCGCCGATCCCGAAATCCTCGACCTGGGCGCGGCTGCGGGTCTGGCCCAGCCAGCTCGTCGTGACGCGCCAGCTCGTCTTCCCCTTTGCCGGGTCCTCTTTGACGCTCCCGATCAACGCAAACAGCGCGTCGAGATCGAGGCCGTTGACGACATTGCGGGTCATCGGGACGGCGGTCTGAGTCTCGGTCATCGTGGTCATGGTTCCAAGCCTTTCGGATAGGGTGGTTGAAGGAGTTTCAGGGGTGTCACGCGGCGCGCGGCACCGAAGCCGGAGCCGGTTCGAGGAAGGCGAGAGCCTTCCCGATGCGCCCGCGTTGCGTTTCGGTCGTCATGCCGGCGAGCGTCGCGGCGAAATGCGGGTGTTGAACACCGGAGACGATGTATTGCCAGCGGTACGCGTCGAGCAGGGTCTGCCGAACCGCCTCCTGTTCCGCCGAACCGAGTTGGCGACCGCAGGTCGCCGCGAAATAGGCGGCGTCGGCGCCGGCCTGGGTCTGCACGATCGCGTCGACCGCCTCGACCAGATCGATCAGCTCGCCGACCGCCTGGTCGCGCTCGGCCGGGGTGATCGCGTCGTTGACGCGCCGCCACTCGAGTTCGTCGATGATCGCGTGCTGACACTCTTCCCGCCAGTGGAAGCGGAAGATGTCCTTGGCCAGCTCCGACAGCTCAGGATCGCCGTAGATGCTTTCGCGGTAGTGGGTCTGGGTGAACAGCTCGATATGCAGGGTCAAGCCCAGCACCGCCCAGCTGCTCTTGCCGAGGACCGCCCGGGCGATCTCGTTCGGGTCCCACGCGAAGCTGTAGCCCGGCGGCATGACCTCGGCGATCAGCCCCTCGACCCGGCGAAACAAGGCCTGGTGCTTCAGCTCCTCGTCGCCGAACCGGACCAGCGCCTCGAGCGCCACCTGATCGCCGAGCCAGTAATCGCGGCTCAGCTCCAAAACCTTGGCGGCGATAAAGCGTTCGACCAGTCCGAACATGCTGGCGTAGGTGCGCCCTTGGACCTGGCTGAAATAACGCTTCTCCTCCGGTGTCAGGAAAAGCAGCCGGTCGGCCAGGGTGAGCCCGTCGGGCAGGAATTTGTCCGCGAGATCGAACCCGCGCTGCCTGATGACATCGGCCTCGATATCCCAGCGGACCCGCTTCGAACGTGCGATGCAGCGCGCGAACCGTTCGCTCGGAGTATTATCCACGGAAACCTCCTATGGTTCTTCAACGATATGAGAATGCACCCCGACCGTTTGCGTCGGCGTGGAAGGGCGCGTGGGAAGTTGCCGGGCAAGCGTGGTTACGCGATAATCGGTCGGGATGAACCGGCCCCGCAGGTTGTCGGCGGACTGCTGAAAAGGTCGCCGTGCTGGAAATCAGGGTTCTCGGTGCGCTTGAGGTCATCCGCGACGGCGCTGGCGCGACGTTGCCGCCGTCCCGCAAAACGCGCGCTCTGCTCGCCTATCTCGCCCTGACACGGTCTCCGCACCGGCGCGAGCGGCTGTGCGAAATGTTCTGGGAGGTACCGGACGATCCGCGCGGCGCGCTGCGCTGGAGCCTCAGCAAAATCCGTCCGCTGGTCGACGAGCCGACGCGTTCGCGTCTGATCGCCGATCGGCAAACGGTCGAATTGCGCACCGAGACCGCCGACATCGACTTCTTCGCCGCGCAATCCTGCGCCGGCGACAAGGCGGCCGCGACTGGAGATCTGACGCGTATGGCGTCATGCTTTCGCGGCCCGCTGCTCGCCGATCTCGATCTCAGCGAGACGGGGGGCTTTCAAACCTGGCTCCTCGGCCTGCGGGAGGACGCGCGGGAACTGCACAAGCGAATTCTCGCCGCGCTGGTCGAGCGGCTTGCGGCGACCCCGGAAGCGGCGTTGCCTTATGCACGCGAGCTGGTGCGCGCCGATCCGCTTGACGAGACCGCTTGGGCGCAGCTGGTCGATATGCTCGCAAGCGCCGGCCGCACCGGCGAGATCAGACGCCAATACGAGGTCGGCCTGCGTTCGCTGCGCGAAATTGGAGGCGGATCGGGTCCGCTGCTGCGGGCATTCCGCGCGGCGCAGGCAGCGCCCGCCCGCTCCGCAACCCAGCAGCCGGACCGGGGGCAGCCGGCGGATGTAAAGCCTGCCTCCATCGTCGTGCTGCCGTTCGCCAATCTCAGCACCGACCCGGAACAGCAATATTTCGCCGACGGGATCACCGGAAACCTGACGACCGAGCTGTCGCGGATCCCGGACATGTTCGTGATCTCGCGAAATACCGCCTTCACCTACCGGAACAAGCCGATCGACACAAAGCAGATCGGCCGCGAACTCGGCGTGCGCTATGTGCTGGAAGGCGACGTTCAGCGCGCGGGCGGCCAAATCCGCGTCACGGCGCAGCTGATCGATGCCGAAACCGATACGCATCTGTGGGCGGAGCGCTTCGCCGGCGGCTCCGACGATCTGTTTGCGCTGCAGGACGAGATAACCAGCCGCATCGCGGCGGCGCTCGACCTCGAACTGGTGAACGCGGAGGCGGCGCGCCCGATCGACCGGCCGGATACGCGCGATTACATCTTTCGCGGCCGCGCCGAGCGGCTGAAGCCGCCATCGCGCGAAAATCGCGCCGAGGCGATCAGGCTGTTCGAACAGGCTCTGGCACTCGACCCGAATTCGGCGGTGGCGCAGAGCTGGCTGGCGATCGCGCTCACCGCCCGCGCGCTCGATTCGATGGCCGAAACGGCGGCGGCTGACATCGCGCGCGCGGAGGAATTGGCCGAACAAGCCCTGGCGGGCCTGCCGCGCGCCACGATCGCGCATTTCGCCAAAGCGCAGGTGCTGCGGGCGCGGCACAGCTACGCCGAGGCCATACCCGAATACGAGACCGTGATCGCGCTCAACCGGAACTGGGCGCACGCCTATTCCCATCTCGGCTGGTGCAGGTTCATGACCGGGTCGATCGCGGAACTGGTGCCGGCCCAGGAGAGCGCGATCCGGCTCAGCCCCCGCGATCCCCAGATCGGATTGTTCTACAGCCGCATCGGATCGGCGCACCTCTTGCAGTCGCGCGTCGACGAGGCGATCGCCTGGTACGAACGGGCGCGCAACGCGACGCCGGCACACCCGGAATTTCGCGCGTTCCTCGCGGCGGCCTGCGGCCTCAAGGGCGAGGTTGAACGCGCGGCCGCCGAATTCGCCGAGGCGCGCAAGCGGGTCGGCGACGATCGTTATGCGAGCATCGCGCGCGTCCGAGCCGTGCTTTCCTGGGGGGTTCCCGAGGTGTCCGCCCTGGCCGAAAGCACGTTTTTCGCCGGTCTGCGCAGAGCCGGCGTCCCGAAGGAATAATGCGTGGCGCGCGAGGCGCCCGAGCGAGGGCGGCTTCGGGCCGTGCCGGCGGCTGACACGCCTCACTTGACCGAGATCAATGCAAGCCGGGCGCCGTTCTTTATTATGTCAGCCATGCGACAAATGTCCGATCTGGTCAGAAATCAAGACCCGCTGACGCTGCCGCCCACCGCGACGGTGCTCGAAGCCGCCCGGCACATGCGCGAGCGCAAGATCGGCGCGGTGCTGGTCACCGAACAAGAGCGGCGGCTGGTCGGCATCTTCACCGGCCGCGACGCGGTCGATCGCGTGTTGGCGGAAGGAAAATCCGCGGCCGACACGGCGCTCGGGGATGTCATGACCCGCGACCCCGAATGTCTGACCCCCGGGCATTCGGCGATCGACGCGCTGCGGCTGATGCAGGATGCACGATGCCGCCACCTGCCGATCGTCAAGGACGGTGACGTCGTCGGGATCGTGTCGCGCGGCGATTTCCGCGGTCTCGAACACGACCGGCTCGACGAGGAAACCGGTCTCTGGGAGCGGATTGGCTGACCCCGGCGCGCCGCGGACGTCTCTCGGTCGGGTTCGCCGCTTGCTCGCAGGCTGCTTCTATTGGTTCTGGCCCGCCGGCTCGACGACCGCGCCCACGACGCTCAGCATCGTCGAGATCAAGAGCGCGACAAAACCGGCCATGACTTGCCCGGCCTGCGTGGTGATCAGCGGCGGGATCGCCGGAGCCCACCCCAGGAACGCAATCGTCGTTGCGATCAATTTCCACCACGGCCATGCCGCAACGTTTCGCGGCAGCGGCGCGAGTTTTTGCGACCGCCGCTTACCCATGTAAACAAGCAAAAAGAGAATCGGGGTAAAGACGCCAAACGCCAAATACAGCCGCAGCGGGGTCAGCGACGGAAACGTACCGGCAAGGCTGGGCAGCGCCGCCGCGGCGGCGACATACAGCGTGATCGATTCGGTCGGCAGGTATTTCGCGAGACTGTCGAGAGCGTCGGATCCCGGCGTGCTTTGTATCGGTTGCGCCTCGGCGATTGGCCTCACGGCGGCATGCAGATCCTGGAGGCTCGCCTTGTTCGGGTCGCGGATCACCGGATCGAGGTGGCGGTCGGTGATCGCGCTCAGATCCAGTTGCGAGCGGCTCGTTCTCAAGATCTCGTGGTCTGCCAAACTGGTGATGCTCATCGCTACCCATCCCCTGCTGTCGCGTCGAGACGAAGCCGCAACGGGTTCAGGGACGCACTCGCCTCAACGTTTGGGCCAAAACCTCCGACCGAAACGCACGCCGCGGTCGCTCGGAAATCGTCGCTTCTATACCTCGGTTGTGGTCTCGAGCAGCGCGAGCGCGGCTGCCTTCCGAGCCGCGCAGCGGTTGAGCCAGCCCCGCCCGAAAATCGGGAACTCGGCGAGGCCGCGATAAAACGCGCCCTGACGCTCGGCGAGATCGTCGACAAGCGCACGCGCGTCGAATTTGGCCGCGGCGGCGATCGTCTCCGGACCGATGCAGCCGTCCACCGCGTCGCCAGTGAAACCGAGCGCCTGCTGCAGCAACCTGGCCGACCGCCATGTCCCGGCATTGACGCCCATGTCGAACACGCTCAGATCGACCCCGCGCGGCAGCGCGTCGGCACGGACCGGGTTCCAGTAGAGCGCGCGGTAGATCGCGCGCGCGGTGCGCACCGACATCTCCTGGACCTGGGTCGCGCCAAGCTGCGGATCGTCGGTGTATTGGCGCAGCGTTGCCAATGTGATGCCCATATTGGTCGCGCCGCCCGGATCGGCCGGATTGTCGACGTAGCCGCCTTCCTCCCGCAACGTGAACGCGACGCAGGTGTCGAATGTGTCCGCCATGTCGTCCTCCCCGCCTGGTTGCAGGCCGCCGCGCGGCGCTCCCCGACCGGATCGGTCCCGTGGGGCCCTCCCGGATTCGTCGCGCAAGCGGCGCCGCGCCGGCATTTCGAAATTGCCGCGACAAAACAATCTACTCGCCGCTCCCGCTCGGTTCCACACCGGAACGGGACAATGCGAAACCGGCGCAGATCGTTGGGCGCGCCGATCGATGAAGCCCGGCATCCTTCTGGTGTTGTTAGTCGCTGCTTCCATCGCGATAGCGGCGTCCGTCGCGCATGCCCGGTCGGGTGCCACCAAAGGTGTCCGCAACGACGCGCTCGCCGCCGCCGGCCGCGCGGCTCTGCTCGGCGACATCGATTACGGCGAACAACACTGCGACGGCTCGGTGACGGTGGCGGCGTGGCTGAAGGCGCTGGTCGGCGGCGAGGCCCGCGGCATCGAATGGCGCGGCGGCTCGTGCCAGCTGACCACCGAGCTCAATCCGCTGGATCGCGGCGGCGATTGGTGCGCGCAGGCGTTTGTGACACTCGCGCACCCGAAAAGTCGCGACGACACGCCGGTGATCGAAATCTACTTCGAGAAACCGGATCATGGACGGCCGGGCAGACCTTACGCTTTCCGCGGCGTGATGATGACGCGCGACGGCGGGCCGGATTACTCGCGCTTTCGCCAAGGTTTCGAGGCCGAGTGGCGCGAGCGCTTTCCGTCGTCGCGGCCGCCCGAATGCCGCGACCCCGGCGAGTAGGCTAAGCGGGGCTCTCGGGCGGCGCGGCGGCCGGCTCGTGGGCGCCGATGTCGTGCAGGATCGGGGCGGCGAGGGTGGTGATCAGGTCGGAAACGAACACCAGCGCCGCGGTGTCGACGAAAAAATCACTCGCGTTCCAAATTTTGTTCCGCACAACGGACAGCAGCAGAAACGAGAGCGAGGCGCTGATCGGACGCGTCACGAGGCAACCAACCTCGGCCGGACTGACGATTTGCGGGTCCTTGGTTCTGCCGAGGATGGCGGCGACGATGCCAGTGGCCATCGCCATCCAACCAACGATGGTGTTGATCGCTTCCTTAGCATCTAGCGGCAGCTTTTTCCCAAGAGCCAGCAAATTGATCAGTGGAGGGATCCAGAAAAGCGCGTAATTGCCCCACACGAATGGGAGCGCCGCAGACCAGGTTTGGCCTGAAACAAAAGGGAAGCCGTTCGGGTCGGGCCAGCCGGCAAGCTGCATGGAGATGGCCACAATGACGTTGAACATCCCAAGAAAGGGCACGATGTCGTGGATGTCGGTCATGTCGGGGGTCGCCACCAGCGTGAGCAGGTTCGAGAGGCCTGTGACAAACCAGCAGATGATGCCAAGCACCAGAAACGTGTTGCCCAGGGCCTCCGCGGTGCTCATCTCGGCGCCCGGGACCCCCTCGGCGCCGGCCCCGAAAAACGGCATTCCCCCAAACGCCGCCTCGTAAAACAGGTAAAGCGGCACCGCCGTCAGCAATGTGTAGAGGTTGAGCGCCGACATGTCTTCGCCGGTCAGGAATTTGAAAAGATCATCGATGACCGGGATGTCGATGGTTTGATGCAGGACGTCGAGCAGCCCGGCAAATATCTGCTGGATCAACGTCAGGAAGGCGTCGATCAGCCCCTCGATCAGATCGAAAATGCCGAAAAGCAGCGCTTCGCCGGCATTGAGCAGATCGACAATGCCCTTGCTTTTAAGCTCGCCGGGGTCCTTGAATGCCGTGGTCAGGAAGTTGATCAGGTCCTGGGCCATCTGCTGAATCTGGGCGATCGTGCTCTGCAGATTAAGCGCGTCGATAAAGCTGGCCGCGTCGACCCCCGATATCGCCGGCACCGCGAAGCTCGGAGTGATGTGGTCGAGGACTTTGGTCAAAAACCAGTTGTGGTGAACCGAGCTGGTCCCGGCGATCGGCTGCGCGCTCCCCAGCGATCCGGTGAGGCGCGCGCCTGCGACGTGTCCGGGCGACGACACCGATGTCGGAAGGTCGCCAAACGTCGAGTAGCCGGCGATGTTGCCGCTGCTCGTGATGCTGGCGAATTTGGCCTTGATGTCCGAGCGGACTGAATTGAAGGTCGAGTTCACTTGCGCCTCGACCGTCGTCATTTTCTCCTGCAACACCGGGACTGCCTGGACAATCCAATTCCTTAGCGCCCTCTGGGTCTCCAGTATTTTCCGCCAGTCGAAGAGCAGCATGAGCCACTCGACAAACTCTTCGATGTCGGCGATGAATTTCTTGACGATGATTTCGATCGCCCGGACCGCGTCCTCGACCGTGTGGATCACCATGTCGAACGCGGTGACCAGCTGGCCGCCGATATAGAGCGTCAGCTTGACGACATCGCCGGCAACGTCGATCGCCGCCGAAACGACGCCTTTCTCGACCGCGTGCGCTATCGATTCGCCGACATGCTTTACGTCATGCCAAAGATCGGAAAAGAACCCGCCGGGCGGGGCCCCGAGCGCGGTCTCGCGAACCATCGGCGACGCCGGTCGAGCGATGGTTCGGCCAGGCATTTGCGTGCCCGGCATCTGTGTAATCGTCTTGAAATCGGTGACGACGGTTTGCGCGTTGGTGCTGCTAAGGGACGGCTTCAGCCTTTGCAGCGCACCGGGGGTGAGGGTCGTCGACGGACCGCCGCCGACCGGCAGCGAGCCGCTGCCCGACAGGAAGTCATAGACATGTTCCGAGGGCGACAGCGAAACCCCGGCGCTGCCAAACCGGCCGGGAATGGCGCCGCAGCCGCCGAGCCCGGCGGCCTGAAACGACAGCCGCGCGGCGTGCAGGCCGTTCGCCAGCGTCTTTATGTTGAGTTTGCCCAGATCGTTAGTCGGCACAGTGGCGCCGTGCACCGGGTCGAGCCGATGGAGCACGTTGTTGATCCAAGCCTCGGTCGGCGTCTCGGCAAAGATCGTCACCGCGACCTTCGGCTCGGGAATTCCGTTGCCGTCGCGGATCGTGATCTCGGATTGGTACATCGGGACGCTGACGATGTCGTCGCCCGATTGTGATGGCCGCTTGACGAGACCGTCGGTCCATTTTCCGGTCATCGGGTTCTGCCGCAGCGCATCGAGGCTGTCGGTCGCGGCATCGACGGTGAACAGCGTATCCGCGGCCGTGAGCGAGGGGCCGTTGCACAGACCGGCGTAGTCGCCGCCGAGCGGCGACCAGCCGCCCCACGCGGATGCGACATAGGGCGGCTCGAACAGATTGCTCCAGGACAGCATCCACAAGGTCGGGTCGGAGCCTGCCAGGGTGCCGCCGGCCAGCGCGTAGAAACGCGGCTGCGGGGGCGTCCAGGCGTCCGCCTGCAGCAGCGCCGCAACCGTCGAAACGCCGTTCGGGATCGGTGTCCCTTGCCCGGTCAGCGGCACCGCAAAACCACCGGCGCCGCAGAGCCATATCTGGTTGGACCCGTCGAGCACCGCGCAATAAGGCGCCGAGACGGTACGCGGCCAGGGCAGACGCAGCAGTTGCGACACGGCCGCCGGCCCCTGAGAACCGAACTCCTCCAGCGTGGCAGTACTCGGGCCAGCCGGCGTCGTCGCGGTGTAGAGTTTCCCGCTTCCCGCGCAAAACCAGCACCAATTATCGCCGTCGATCGCGGCAAGCTCGATGGAAGTAAAGTCCATCAGGGCAATCGCGATGTGGGAAAATGGACCCGAAATTCCGGATATGCCCATGCTGCAGTCCGAGAGCGCAAATTCGTACTGCTGGCCGGGAACTTTGGCGGCATACGGGATGCCGCCCGCGCGTGGCGCTGCGTAGACGATGAGCCCGCCGGTATCCTGCTGGGTGGTCAATCCGATGCCGGACACCTGGGTCGAGCCCAGATTGATGAACTCCGGCCACGCGTGGCGGCCGAGCTCGTAGGAATAGTAGAGCTGCTGGTTGATCACGGCGAAAACGTATCGGGTGCCGTTCTCGTCGACCCCGGCCGCCACCTCGCTCGCCGGCGGTGTACCGTCAAAGCCGGGCATGCCGGTCGGCCGCATGACGCGCTGCCAGCGCGACGCCAGCCAACTGGTGCCCTGCGCGTCGAGCGCCCACACGCTGCCGTCGGCGCACATCGATAATTGCCGGGCGGGTTCTGGAAGCGACGTATCCGGCGTCCAGGTGGCGCCGCCATCGCCGCTGCGTAAAACGCCGCCCGATTGATCGACGGCCCATAGATCGCCGCGCAGGCCCACCGGCGCTCGCGCGAAATCGCCGGCGCCGGCCTCCGCCCAGGAGCCGGACGATTTGTCGTAGCGGTAGCACTGGCTCGCCGTCACCGCCCACACGATGCCGTCGATGCCGTCCGAGACTGACACCGCGGCCTGCGCCGCGCCGGTGCCGGGCAACGGCACAGCCGTCCAATTCGCCCCATCGGGGCTTTGCCGGACCGAGCCGTCGGCGAACACGGCCCAGAGGTTTCCGACTTCCCCGACCGGGGCCTGCCGCAATCCGCCGATGTCGAGACCCGTCCAGGACTGCGGCCCGCAGAGGCGGCCCCAATCGGCCCAGCCGGTGGCGGCGCCGGGCAGCGGATAGGTCTGCCAAATGCTGCCGCCGCCCACCGCAAGGACCCGCATCACACCGCCGGCATCGGGCGCGGCGGTCAGGCTCTGCAGGGCAATGCCGCTGGTTCCGCTCGCGCCCAGCGGCGTCCAGCCGCTCCAGGCGTTCGATCCGTACGGCAGCGAGTCGGCATAAATCGCGCCGTCGCTGCCCTGCAGGAACAGAAAGAACATGCCGCCGGCGCCGGCGCCGGCTTGCAGCGACTGCGGCGTGACCCCGGCGATCGACCCGAGCGGGTACCACGCGCTCCAACCGGTCGGGCTCGAACTGTCGCCGTTGATGGCGTAGACGTTTCCGTCGCCGCCGATCGCGAAGACGTAAAGCGGGCCGCCCGGCCGGTTGGCGGTGGTCAAGGCGGTCAGGCCGATCCCCGCCGGCTGGCCGGACGGCCCCAGCACCGCCCAGTCGCTCCAGCCGGATGCGGCCTGCGCGTCCTGCCAGCTGTGCCAGGCGATGCCGGTGTCGTCGAGGGCAACGACCTCGATCTCGCCGCCCGGCTCGTTGCCGGTGCCCAGGAACGTAATCGCGCCACCCGTAAAGGCGGGCATCGCGGACCAGTCGGTCCAGCCGGTACTGGACCCGCTCTGCTGCCTGATGACCCACACGCTGTTGTCGACGCCGAGGCCAAAGACATGAAGGAGCGAGGTCGCGTCCGCCCCGCTGGCCAGCCAGTCGAGATTTATGTTCGGCGGCTGGCCGGATGCCCCCAACGTGGTCAGCTGGCTCCAGCCCGTCGGCGCGGTGGCGTCTTCCCAGGCGTGGAGAGCCTGGCCGCCGCTGGTCAGGCAAAACACCTCGTCGGTGACCTGGTTCTGGTCGAACCCGGTTATCAGCATCGCGAGCGGTTCCGGCGAAGCAAGCGCGGACCAGCCGAGCCAGTCGTTCGGTCCCGCGCCGCGGGAAGCGACCCATGGCTGATGATTGGTATCGATGCCGAACAGGTAGGACCCGCCGCTGCCATTGCGACCCGCGGCCAATGTCCAGGGGCCGTCGATCGCGGGCGCCGGTGCCGCGTTCGAGGGCGCCTGGCGGTACAGGCCGCCCTCGGCATCGATCGCCCAAACCGACCCGTCGCGGCCGACCGACACGCCGGCTGCCGCGGCGCCGTTGGGCAGCGCCGCATAAGGCTCGGCCCAGCCGTTCCCGAAACTGCGGCGGAACGCGCCGGCGGCGGTAACGCCCCAGGCCGCGTCGTTGTCCTGGTCGGCGGTCGCTTCATTGTTGACGTTGGCCGCGGCGAGCGACTGGAAGGAAACCGATTTGCCCTTGGCGGCCCAGTCCATCGCGCCGGGCGCCCAGGCATTGCCCGAGCCGTCGAGCAGCCACGCGCCGCCGTCCCGCCCGACCGAGACCTGCGGATAATTATTCCAGTCCATATTGCTGATCGGCGGCGACGCGGCGGTCTGCCAGCCATTACTCTGGTAGGTGCAGAGGCGGTACGCGGCGTTGCCCGCCGCCGCCGTCGCCCAAACCGTCGAGCCGCCGCCGGCGCCGAGGCTGGCCGCGCCGGGCAATCCGTCGGGCAGCGCCGAAATAACGCCGCCGACAATCTTGAAGAACGAGCCGGCCGCGTCGCCGGCCAGCACCCAGACCGTGCCGTCGGCGTCGACCGTCAGCTGGGCCGCCGACAGCCCGCCGGGCAGGGCGAGGTTCGACCACGCGGCGCCGTTCCAGCTTACCAGCCCGCCGCCCGCCTCGATCGCCCAGAAATTCGCGCCGGCGCCGCTCGGCATGCCGATCAATTGCGGAGCGCCGGCGAGCAACGACCAGGCCGACCAGTCCGCGAGCCAGCCGCTCCAGGCAGTCGGGGAACTGGGTTGTTGGACGATCCGCCAGGCGACGTTGGTCGCGCCGACCACGACCGCTTCGAGCGCGCCGGCCTGGTTCAGCGTGACCGATATTGCGGCGAGCGATTGCGCGGGCGGGGCGCCGAGCGACGCCCATGACGACCAGCCGCCGCCCGCCGTTTCCTGCCAGATATGGCTCAAGCCGCCGGCCACCGGGCAAAATGCCTCGAGCCGGCCATCCTGGTTTTGACCGAGCGCGAGGCCCGAGGGTCCGGGGCCGGGGCTGCCGAGCGAGAACCACCCGCTGCCCCAGGTGGCGCCGCTCTGCCACTGGTGCCATAGGTTGCCGTCGCTGCCGAGCGCGAAGATTTCGAGAGAACCGTCCCGGTTCATCATCAGCGCCGGCTGCGATAGTGCGACGCTCGGCGCGCCGATGCCGAGCCAGTCGCTCCAGCCAATGCCCGGCGAGGTCTGGCGCGCCGCTTGCGCCGTCTGACCAGCGGCGCCGAGCACCACCACGGCGAGACAGCCCTCCTGATCCCGGATCGCGGCGAGACTGGTCATCCCCTGACCCGAGGACGGCAGCGGCCAGTCCTGCCAGCTGTTCCAGCCGCCATTCGGCGCGGTCTGCCAGGTGTGCGTCAGGACGATGTTCCCGGCGCTGTCCGGCTGCCGCAAGGCGAAGACCTCGAGCCGGCCGTCCCGGTCCTGCGCCACCGCCAGGGCCGAGATCGCCGGGTTGGCCGCGGCGAGCATGCCCCAGGCGCTCCAATCGCCGCCGGGGCTTTGCTGCCAGATCGTGTGCGCGAGCCCGTCGGCGCCAAGTGCGAACACCTGCAGCCGCCCGTCCTGGTTGCCGGCGATAGCGATGCTGGTCAGCCCGACGGCGGCCGAGGGGCTTCCGAGCTTTTGCCAGCCGCCCCAGCTGTCGCCGGCCGCGAGTTGCCGCGCCGTCCACAGACGGCCGCCGATATCGAGGCAAAACAGGTTGAGCAGCTGTTCGGAATCGGTCAGCAGCACCGGCGCCGCCGATGAGCTGATGGCCGGGATGTTCCCGGCGGTCGCCGGATTGCGCGCGAAAAGCGCGCCCTCGCCGTCGCTCGCCCAGATGGTGCCGTCGGTGCCCGCCGACACCAGCGTTGCCCGATTGCCGTTGGGCAAGGTCTCCGTCCGGGTCCAGCGGCCGTGGTCGCTGCGCCACAGGCCGCCATTGTTGCCGACGGCCCAGGCCGTCGCGCGATCGACGGCGGCGATCATCTGAAACCCGGCGCCGATCCCGTACATGTTCCAGCCCGAATCGCTCAGCTTCTCGCGGCAGACGTGGAACAGGCCGCCGGTGGGGTCGATGACGATGGCCTCGGCCTCGCCTTCGTGGTTGCGAAACGCCGCGACCTTGCTGACCCCGTCGTCCTGCGTGCTCACCAGGATGCCGGCGCTTTTCAGGTAGTCCTGCAGCAGCTGCGAATCGCTGGTCAGGCTACGGATGCTGTCGGAAGGGTTGCGGTTGGTCTTCACGGGCTTCTCTCCCACGGACGGCGGGCGCCGGGCCGCGCCGGTAACGGCATCGGCAAGCGACCGGGGCCTGTCCCGGCGATGCATGGCCGAACAGGGGTGGCGGAGAACGCGGCGCAGGCTGTCATTCTGTGGGAACGAGGCGGCGATGAAACCTGTGCGGCAGCGTGGTATGCCGTCTTGTGATTCGTTCGCCGCGTCAGCGCGCCGGCAGCGGTCAAACGTGCTTATTCGATCGCGAAATTCATTGATTTATTTGGTGGGTGCACAAGGACTCGAACCTTGGACCCGCTGATTAAGAGTCAGCTGCTCTACCAACTGAGCTATGCACCCGAGGTTTATTTTCAATGAGTTAGGTCGTGATCCGCTCCGAAAAGTTTGCGATTTTGCAATCGCGGTCGGCACGGTGGTTTTGCCGTGGCCGGGAGGGTATAGCCGCCCTCGGCGCGGATTGTCCAGTCTGCTGCGGCGCTTGGCGGCCTCCCTTTGGTATGACCCGCGCCGTGTCTGGGGAGGTGGGCGGCAACCACCGATGCCGTGAGGCTCGCTCCGGTCGCGTCCGCCGCGATCTTGATGCGAGATTTGAACTCGGGTTCGATGCGGAATCGCGGTTTTTCTCAACGCAACCGTCGCGGCTTAGGTCGCCAGAGGGCGGCCGATGGCCTTGATCTCCCTTCGCCAGCCTCAGGCCCGGCCGGGGTCGCCTTTGCGATGCTTGTGGGGCTTTCTCTTCAACTCGCCGCCTTCCACAAGTCATCCGTAAGGCGGCTTCTGATCTCTAGATTTTTATATGGCGTTAGCGTGCGGATATGCTCGTTAGCGACCTCCTGGTTGCCATTCTTCAAGGCTATGGCTAACGGCTCACCTTTGTCAAAGGATATATTCATCTGCTTCTTCGCCTCATCCAGCCGATCAAGATTCAGCCGATCAAGCTCAATGAGGACAGCCACGAGATACGAGCGGGCCGGCCTATAATTGTCGTTTTTCTCAAGAGCCTTCCGAAGGTGTGTCTCGGCCTCCGCAAAATATCGCTTGCTGGCGTCAAGGTCCTTTGCCAAAAACTGGACGCCCAATACGTAATTAGCCTGGCCGAGGTGGTAATCGTAGTAGAAGGGATATATCGGCTGACTGCGGTTGATAGCTTCTTGCGATCTGCTAAGCGCCTCTTCCGGTTCTCCCAAATAGATGAGAACTTGTGCCCATAAGGCATAGCCATCCGCGTAGTTGGGATTGACTTTGACCAAGTCCTCTGCCGTCTGCCTGGCGTCGTCATATTGCCCTCTGTACAAGAGAACCCAGCCCATTTGTTCGAGAGCAAATGGCAACGAAGGCTTAGGGTCGAGCTCGCTTCTCGCCAGGTCAACCGCCTTTTGGACGATGCGATAGGCGAGGTCCATTGAAGATTGGGGGTCCGGACTCCACCTCCCTTGGAAATCTCGCCGGTGGGTGGCGGCCAGGCTCGCATACGCCTTTGCAAACTTCGGGTCCAGGCCAATAGCTTTCTCGAAAAAGTCCCGGGCATTCGCATTATCCTTGGCCGTGGAGCGCCGAAAAAGCTCGGTCCCCTGCATGAAATACTCCCAGGCCACCTCACTGCTCGTGTATGGTCGTCCCATGTGCTTTTCCTCGCTTTCTGTTAGCTTAACTTCCAGCGCATTTGTGATCCGCCGCGCGATCTCCTCTTGCACGGCAAAGACGTCTTGTAGGTCCCGGTCGTAATACTGAGCCCACAAGTGATAACCCGTGCTGGCGTCGATCAACTGTGCCGAGATCCGTATCCGGTTGTTGGCTTTGCGCACGCTCCCCTCGACCACATATCGTACCCCTAGCTCTCGGCTCACTTGCTCGGTTTTGACCGCCTTGCCCTTGAATGTGTACACGGAGTTGCGGGCGATGACGAACAACCCTCCGAGCCTGGAGAGCTCTGTAATGAGATCCTCGGTCATTCCGTCGCTGAAATACTCCTGCTCGGGGTCGCTGCTCATGTTGAGAAAGGGGAGCACGGCAATGGAGCGCTTGTCAGTGAGCGGAGCGGGGGTTTGTACCCCGTGGATTACCGGCGATTGAGAGAACGGGTAGGAGGCCAGTTGCCAGAGGCCTTCCCCTCCGCCGAGGAGGACAAGCAGTGCGACCGCGACCAGACCCACTCGCAGCCTGGATCTGACGGCGCTCGGTTTCGGCTCGATGACCGGAGGGGTAGGCACCTCCGAACCTGTCCGTATCCGGTATACGCGCACCCGCCGCGCGATATTCTTTAATTGCTGCTCGCCCGCGTCCTCAAACACGATATCGAGCTTGCCCTTTGCATCCTCCTGTACCCGGCCGGAAACGCAAATCCCTCCGGGCTCCGCCAGCGCCTCCAGGCGGGCCGCTATGTTCACGGCATCGCCCCAAATATCGTCACCGTTAACAATGAGCTCGCCGAAGTTGATGCCCATGCGGAACGCGATTCGCTTGTCGTCCGGCACGTCGGCATTGCGCGCCGCCATCCCGCGCTGCACCTCAACCGCACAGCGCACGGCGTCAACGACGCTCGCGAATTCGGCAGTCACGCCGTCGCCGCGGACGTTCACGATCCGCCCGTGAAATTCCTTGATTTTGGGCTCGATGAGAGCGTGCCAGTGTGCGTTCCACTGGGTGAGCGTGCCCTCGTCGTCGTTTTCCACGAGGCGGCTGTACCCGGCGACATCGGCGGCGAGAATGGCCGTGAGTCTGCGCGACTGGCTCTCAGGCATAGCAGTCCGGCATCCCGCGGATGGCTGGGGCTTTCGGAGCAATGTTCCGCCTAGCCGGCGCGCTCCGCAACAAAAATCGCTAAGCGGTTATTTGTGCGCAATAAGTCGCCGGACTGCCGTCTCGGAGCGCCAAGACGGCGCGCGCGCCGCCGGTGTTTTGAATTTCACCCGCCCTCTATCGGCCTTATCGGCAAAAACCTGCCAATTGCAAACACACGCGGGCGGGTTCGCGGGGGTATGCGCCGGGTTTCCGGCCCAATCAGCC
The DNA here is from genome assembly GCA_050181375.1 of Alphaproteobacteria bacterium. Lineage (GTDB taxonomy): Bacteria > Pseudomonadota > Alphaproteobacteria > ATCC43930 > CGMCC-115725 > DATARH01. The sequence goes on along the minus strand of JBFXDF010000004.1, from coordinate 13,369 downwards.
GCCGAGACTGACCCCGGCGACGAGGCCGATCGCGTAGGTCAGGCCCGCGGCGGCGTACCCGATCAAGAGCTGCCGCACGGCGGAAAAGGCAAGCCCGCGGCCGGTGAACAGCGATGTCCCGGCGCCGATCGCGGCGAGCGCGACACCGCTGGCGGCGAGGCTCGCCGCTATCGCAACGGCGCCGCGCAGAAACACAAACGGCAGGACCGGGAATACCGCGCCCGCCGAAAACAGCAGAAACGACGAAACCGCCGCGGTCCAGGCGGAGCCGCCGAGTTCTTCCGGGTCGAGCCCCAGCTCTTCGCGGACCAGCGTGTCGAGCGCGGTCTTTTTGTTGCCCATCATCTGCCGCGCCAGCGCCTCGGCCTGCGGCCGCGCCAGGCCCTTCGCCTCATAGATCAGCGTGATCTCCTCGATCTCCTCCTCGGGCGACTGCTCAAGTTCGGCGGCTTCGATCGCGATCTGCCGCTGCGCCAGCTCGCGCGCCGAGTTGACCGACAGCCACTCGCCCATCGCCATCGAGCAGGCGCCCGCGACCAGACCGGCCAGCCCGGTCAGCAGGATCGTCTTCTCCGCGGCGTTCGCCCCGGCGATGCCCATCACAAGGCTCAGGTTCGACACGAGGCCGTCATTCGCGCCGAGCACGGCGGCGCGCAGCGCGTTGCCGCCCAGCGCGCGATGCCGGCCTTCCAACCGCGCCAGAGTGCTTCCCGGCAAGCCGCGCGGCGCTGCCGCATCGATTGCGCGCACGACGCGGGCGTGCGACCGCTCGGCCGCCGGCAGCCCGTGTGCCACCGCCTCGGCCTGATCGTCGTAGTGCCCGACGTCGCGCTGTTCGAGCGTATTGATCGCCGGCAATACCGTTTGCGGACCGAAGCGGCGCGCCAGCCAGGCCAGCGCGCGCGTCCGCCATCCGAGGCCGAGCCGCTCGGCGCGGGCGCCGATCCGGTCGAGCTGGCGGCGCCAGAACTCGGCGTGCCCCTCCTCGATCGCGGCGAGCCGGCCGTAAACCTCCTTCAATCGCGGATCGGCTTCGGCGTCGGCCAGCGCCTGATAAAGACCGGCGCTGTCGTATTCGCCCTGGAGGTTCGCGCGATAGCGCGCGGCGTCATCACCCTTCGCCATCGTTCGTCCCACCGCTTCCCGGACGCCGGACCGCAACTTACACGATCGGCGCCTGGCCCGACATGTTCCGCGTCGGTGCCGCGTATCGCGCAATCCGCGTGAACGGCGCGAAAATTGCCGCAATCGTCCGCTATGCTGCGCCATGATCGATTGCGCAAGGAGGCGCGGCCATGCGCGACGGGCTTCCCTGATCGGCGTCGCGAGTTCCCTGTTTCGGCGTCTGAAATTCGCTGTTTCGGGCGCCCGGCTTCCCTGTTCCCAGCGCGTGCGAAACAGCCCTAAGCCGCTCGCCTGAAAGAGAGAATCCGCCCGGGAGCCGAGCCGAACCGAGAAATTTCCCTGTTGCCGGGAATTCGTGGCGTTCGCGCCGCCCGCAGCCGACCGGGTGACGACGGCGTTGAAACCGGGCACAATGGCGGCCTCCGCGACTGCGCAGGATCGCCTTGTGTCAGACCTCGCATACCGGGTGGAGCTGACGCCGCCCGACATTGAACCCTACCGGGCAGGCAATACCGGCATCGAGTACGTCACGACCTTCGCGGCCGATGCGCCGGGGCCGCATGTCCTGATCTGCGCGCTGACCCACGGCAACGAGATCTGCGGCGCGATCGCGCTCGACAAGCTGTTTCGCGCCAACGTCCGGCCGCGGCGCGGCCGGCTGACGCTGGCCTTCAACAACGTCGCGGCCTATTGCGAGTTCGATCCGCGCTACCCGGTCGCGTCGCGCTATATCGACGAGGACTTCAACCGTCTCTGGCGTCCCGACACGCTCGACGGCCCGCGCCGCTCGGTCGAACTCGAGCGCGCCCGCGCGTTGCGCCCGGTCGTCGACAGCGCCGACTTTCTGCTCGATCTGCACTCGATGCAGTACGCGACCGCGCCGCTGATGCTCGCCGGCCTCTTGCCGCGCTCGCGCGAACTCGCGCGCCAGGTCGGCATCCCCGAGCTGATCATGTGCGATGCCGGCCACGCCGCCGGGCCGCGAATGCGCGACTATGGCGGGTTTGGCGACCCCGCGTCGGCGAAAACCGCGCTGCTGATCGAATGCGGCCAGCACTGGGAGCGCCGCGCCGCGCAGGTCGCGACCGACGTGACGCTGCGCTTTCTGATCGCGACCGGGGCGGCGGCGCGCGGCGATCTGGCGGCGCTCGGCGAGGACGACTTCGACGCGCACCCGCGCCAGCGCGTCATCGAGGTCACCGAGGCCGTGACCATCGCCGGCAGCGGGTTCGAGTTTGCCGGCGAGTTTCGCGGGCTTGAGGTGCTGGAAAAGAAGGGCACGCTGATCGGGCGCGACGGCGACCGCGAGGTGCTGACACCCTATGACAATTGCGTGCTGATCATGCCGTCGCGGCGGCTCGTGCGCGGACAGACCGCCGTGCGTCTCGGGCGCTACGTCGACTGAGCGAGACCGCGGCAACGCCGGCTCCCGAAGCATCGCCGCCGAAGCGGAGCTTTCCGCCCGTCATCGACGCCCGCTCGCGCGTGCTGATCCTCGGCACGCTGCCCGGCGAGGAGTCGCTGCGCCGGCAGGAATACTACGCGCATCCGCGCAATCTGTTCTGGCCGATCGTCTTCGCGCTGCTTGGCGGGCCCGTGCCGGGGAGCTACGACGAGCGCCTCAGATCGATCCTCGGCGGCGGGATCGCGCTGTGGGATGTCGTCGGAAGCGGCCGGCGCACGGCCAGCGCCGACGCGACGATCCGCGCCGAGGTGCCGAACGCGATCCCCGAACTGCTCGACGCGCATCCCAGCATCCGCGCCGTCGCATTCAACGGCGGCGGCGCACGCCGTCTTCACGACCGGCATTTCGCGCGCCGCCCGGGCCTGACCTATCTGGCGCTGCCGTCGACCAGCCCCGCCTACGCGAGCATCGGCTTCGCCGCGAAGCTCGCGCGCTGGGAAGCCCTGCGCGAGGTGCTGCGTGGCGGTTCCTGAAGGTTACGTTCGGGGAAGAATCTATCAACGATGAACGCCGTGGCGGCGTGTGCGCCTCGACAGCCGGTATATTGGGAACGGCAATTGGCCCCGCCTCGTTCACATTGCGCTATGCTTGATGGACATCCATCTTTTTTCGACTGCTTGGCGCGGTGGGTCGAGCGCCAGGCGGGATCGCCGGTAACCTTTCTGATCGCGATCGGTCTTGTCGTTGTGTGGGGGGCTACCGGCCCGTTCTTCGGCTGGTCCGAAACCTGGCAGCTCGTGATCAATACCGGAACAACGATCGTCACCTTCTTGATGGTCTTCCTGATCCAGAGCACCCAGAGCCGCGACACCCGGGCGATCCATCTGAAGCTCGACGAATTGATCAGGGTCAACAAGGAGGCGCGCAACTCGCTCGTCAATCTCGAGGACCTCTCGGAAGCCGAGATCGACCACGTCAAAAAAACCTTCGACGAGCTGTCTCAACCGCGCAACGCGGCTTGACCCTGGAAATCCGATCGGTCCGCTCCGCGTGATCTTGTCGCGAACCGGACAAGTTCCCGACCCACACACGAGGCCCTTCGGATAAAAGCCGCCCCGGCATTGCTTTCGCGGTCCGGAGAGCATGTCGCGGCGGATTGCGGTTGCCCGGCGATGCATCCAGCGCTTCACTTGCGTCGCATGGGAAAATCGCTCGATGCGACAGGCTGAGCTTGCGGGACGCCCTGCCCAGGAGGGCCCAATCGATGGCTCGCGTCCGAGAGCGCTGCATGCGCTGAAGGCCGCCGGACCACCGCTGCTGTTCGGACTGCGCTTGTGGGCCTCGGTGTGCCTCGCGCTTTACGTCGCTTTCCGGCTCGAACTCGACGAAGCATTTTGGGCCGGCACGACGGCCGCGATCGTATGCCAGCCGCATCTCGGCGCCTCGCTGCGCAAAGGCTGGTTTCGCCTGATCGGTACGATTGTCGGCGCCGTCGCGATTGTGGTGCTGACGGCGTGCTTTCCGCAGGACCGCGCCGCGTTTCTGACCGGATTGGCGTTGTGGGGGGCCGCCTGCGCTCTTGCCGCGACGGTGCTGCGCAACTTCGCGGCATATGCCCCGGCGCTGGCCGGGCTTACGGCGGCGATCATCGCGGGCAACCAGCTCGGGGCGACCGGCGGCCCGAATGGGGACGCCTTCATGCTCGCTTTCGCCCGCGTCAGCGAGATTTCCATCGGCATCGTCTGCGCCGGCGTCGTCCTCGCCGGAACCGATCTGGGCGGCGCACCGCGCCGGGTGGCCTCGCTGATGGCTTCTGTCTCGGCCGAGATTGCGGCTTGGTTCATCGAGACGTTAGCGACGGCGGGTGCCGAATTCGATCGCGGCCAGACGACCCGGCGCGAGCTTGTCCGGCAGGTTGTCGCGCTTGACCCGGTCATCGACGAGGCGTTCGGCGAATCCTCGCGCCTCCGCTATCACTCGCCGGTCCTGCAGAATGCCGTCGACGGTTTATTCGCGGCGCTTGCCTGCTGGCGTACGGTGTCGCTTCTGCTGGCGCACTCGCCGGAGAAGCAGGCGCGGCGGGAGGCGGATACCGTGCTGCGCCAGGTGCCGCCGGAGCTTCGCGAGAGTGCCGGGGATCGCGCCGCGACACACTGGATCGCGCAACCAACCCGGCTGCGCCGGGCATGCGACAGGGCGGTACGCGAACTCGCCGCTCTGCCGGCGAGCACCCCGTCGCTGCGGCTGCTTGCCGACCAGACCGCGGAAGTGCTGGCCGGTGTTTCCCGGGCGCTGAACGGGCTGGCTTTGCTCGTCGGCGAACCGGCCTCGTCCATTCGCGCTCGCGGCATCCGCCGCCCCCGCGTACCCGATTGGCTGCCCGCGCTGGTCAATGCCGGACGCGCCTTTGCCGTGATCGGGGCCGCCGAACTTTTCTGGATCGTTACCGCATGGCCGAGCGGCGCACTGGCGATTGTGTTCGCCGCGCTCGGCGTCATCCTGTTCGCCCCGCAAGCCGATCAGGCGTACACGAACGCGGTCAGCTTCCTGATCGGCTGCGTCCTGATTGCGATTATCGCCGCGGCCGTAAAGTTCGCGATCCTGCCGAATATGCAGACTTTTGTCGGCTTCAGCCTCGCCATCGGCCTGGTTTTGGTCCCCGCCGGCGCGGGAGTGGCGCAGCCGTGGCACACCGCGGCTTTTATGGCGATGGCGGCGAATCTCGTGCCGTTGCTCGCCCCTACCAATCAAATGAGCTACGATCCGCAGCAATTCTATAACGGTGCGCTGGCAATCGTTGGCGGTCTCGGGGCCGCCGCGCTGTCGTTTCGCTTGATGCCGCCGCTCTCGCCTGCATTCCGAACGCGGCGGCTCCTGGCCCTCAGCTTGCGCGATCTGCGCCGCCTCGCGACATCTCCGATCCCGCGGACACCGGATGCCTGGGAGCGCCGCCTGTACGGCCGGCTTTCGGTGCTGCCCGACGCGGCGACGCCATTGCAGCGTTCACAGCTCGTGGCGGCGATGTCGGTCGGCACGAAAATTATTCAGCTTCGCCGGATTTGTCATCGGTTCGGTCTGACCCCGGGACTAGACGAGGCCCTTGGAGCCTTTGCGGATGGCAACGGCGCCTTGGCCGGCGCAAGACTCGCCGATCTCGACCAATTGCTCGCCGCTCGTCCGAACGGGGCGCTTCGTGCGCGAAGCCTGATCCTTGCAATCTCGCGGACGCTTACCCAACATGCCGCGTACTTCGACGCGGGAGCGCCTCGGTGAGGTTCACCGAAATCGATCTCTTCGGCGTGTACGTCGCCCCGATCTCGGTGATGATGATCGCGGCTTGGGTGGTCACGGTCGGATTGCGCGAGGTCGCCGCCCGGTTTGGACTGTTGCGCCACGTCTGGCATCCGGCCGCGTTCGTCTTTGCCGTTTACATGATCGTGCTTTCTTCGATCGTGCTCGTCAGCGCATCGCGGTGAGTTCGCGATGTCCGACGTTGAGACGATCTCGAGACGCCAAACGGAGGGGGACAGCTCCGCCGCGGCTCGGTCGCCCGAACCGGCATCGGTCCGGCCGACCGCGCGCGGACGGCGATTTCGTATCCTTCCGCTGCTGGTCACCATGGCCGCGATCGTCATAGCCGCGGTTCTCGGAGACGCGATGTGGGACGCCTATATGGGAGCGCCGTGGACGCGCGACGGCAGGGTCCGTTCCTATGTCGTGACGATGGCGCCGCAGGTCGCCGGCGAGATCGTGAAGTTGCCGGTCGCCGATAACCAATTCGTGCACAAGGGCGACCTGCTGATGGAAATCGATCCAACAAACTACAAGATCGCGGTCGATCTCGCGGAAGCGGCGGCCCAGGAGGCTCAGGTTAATGCGCAGAACGCGGAAAGAGAGGCCAAGCGGCGCATGGAGCTGAACACGCTTGCGGTCACCGTCGAGCAGCAGCAGACGTTCGAGACCAGGGCGATGGCCGCCCAGGCCCAATACCAGCAGGCAATCGCCAATCTGGAGCAGGCGCGGGTAAACCTGAAGCGCACCGAAATACGCTCGCCGGTCAACGGCTGGGTGACAAACCTGCTCTCGCAACTTGGTGATTACGCCAATGTCGGGGAAAACAGGATTTCGCTCGTCGATGCCGATTCGTTCTGGGTTGACGGCTATTTCGAGGAGACGGCGCTCGAGCGGATCCAAGTGGGCGATCCCGCCGCGATCAAGCTGATGAGCTACCCCGCGACGCTGCGCGGCCACGTTGACAGCATCGCGCGCGGCATCAATGTCGCGAACGCGCAGCCCAACGGGCAAGGGCTGGCCGACGTCAACCCGATCTTTACCTGGGTGCGCCTGGCGCAGCGCGTTCCCGTGCGCATTCATATCGACGAGATGCCCAAGGGCATGGTGCTGTTCGCCGGCATGACCGCTACCGTGCAGATCGATCCCAAATCGCCTGCGCCGGCTCGTTGACGCAACCGGCACAGCCGCCCGGCGCTACCGGCGCTGATGCTATAGCCGTGCGGTCGCGATCAGCCGCTCGCGCCGAGTCCATGTATCAGTTCGGCCCACCGATCGAGGATCGGCAGCGTCTTGTCGGCCGGCTGCGGCGCCAATTGCACGACGCCGCGACTGACGCCCTGCGCCCGGTGGCGCTTCAGCCGATCGAGATCGGGCTGAACCCCCCAGACCGTAACCGGAACCTCGGCAAGGTCGCGTCCCGCCGCGGCCGCCATTTCGCGGAATTGCGGCAGATACTCGGTCACGTCCTCGTATTGCGGACGGCGCGAATGCGGGATCCAGCCATTGCCGTAACGGATCGCGCGCCGCGCCGCGTGCGGAAACATGCCGCCGACGATGACAGGCGGATGCGGCTTCTGCACCGGCTTCGGCCAGGTCGCCATCTCCGGGAAATCGACGATCTCGCCGTGATATTGGGGCTTGGTCTCGGTCCAGATGAGGCGCATTGCCTCGATCTGCTCGCGCATTTTCTTGAAGCGGCTCGCGAAGACCGTCCCGTGATCCTCCATTTCGTCGCGGTTCCAGCCGCCGCCGACCCCGAACAGAAACCGGCCTCCCGAAACCTGATCGAGCGAGGCGACCAGCTTCGCCGTCTGGATCGTGTCGCGCTGAATCACCAGACAGACACCAGTGCCGATCTTGATCTTTTTCGTAACGGCGGCGGCCGAAGACAGGCTCACAAACGGGTCCATTACGTCGTAATACTGCTTCGGCAACTCACCACCCGAGGGGAATGGCGATTCGCGCGACAGCGGGATATGCGAGTGTTCCGGCGCCCACACCGACTCGAAACCCCTCTCCTCGAGCGCTCGCGCCAAATCGGCGGGGGACATCGAATAATCCGTAAAGAACATTGCGGCGCCGATCTGCATCGCCCCGAACCTTGCGTAAAGCTTTCCCGTCAGTCCCGGACCAAGTAGCCTTTTTGCGGCATTGGCGTCGAGCCCAAGCGATTCCTGTCGATGCCGAAGAGCAGCCGATCGTTCCGTCCCGGTGATCCGAGGGTTCCGCAATGAGGCGAGGCCGCATAGTCGCGCGGGACTTGCCCAAATTCGCGGCGCGACGAAGTATGGCAACACGTCTCGTGGAAGCGCATGACCGAAACGATCGCACAAGCCATCCCCCGGCAATCGGCCGCCAGTGACGCTAAGCTGATCGGGCTGGTCAGCGCGGCGCATTTGATAAGCCATTTTTATCAGCTCGTCCTTCCGCCGATCTTTCCGCTGCTGACCGGGGTGTTCGGCGTCGGGTATGCCGAGTTGGGGCTGATCGCGTCGCTGATGTATGTCGCCTCCGGGCTGATGCAGACGCCGGCCGGCATGCTGGTTGACCGGCTCGGGCCGGGCCGGGTGCTGATCGCCGGGCTGGGCCTGTTTTCCGGCGCGATCCTGTTGTCCGGGTTCGTGCCTGGGTTCTGGTGGCTCGCGCCGCTGGCTATCGTCGCCGGTCTCGGCAACGCGGTGTTCCATCCGGCCGATTACGCGATCATGACCGCGCGGGTCGATCCGCGGCGTCTCGGCCGGGCGTTCGGCGCGCATGGCGTCGCCGGCAATCTCGGCTGGGTCGCCGCCCCCGCCAGCGTACTCGGGCTGACCGCGGTCTTCGGATGGCGCGCGGCGCTCGTAATGCTCGGTGCAGCCGGGCTGGTGTTTACGCTGTATCTGACGACGCAGCGTGCCGCGCTGAGCGGCGAGAACCGGCCGAGGACGGCGTCGCGGCCGAGCCTTCCGGCCAGCCAAGGCGCGGGTGGCGGGCTGCGCGTGCTGCTGGCGCCGGCGGTGCTCTTGTGCTTCGCGTATTTCACCTTGCTGTCGGTCGCACAGGTCGGGTTGCAGACGTTCTTCCCATCCGCCGCCGTCGCAGGGTTCGGCGTGTCGATCGGCGCCGCGAACGCGATGCTGACGAGCTTTCTGGTCGCGGCGGCGCTCGGCGTCTTGGCCGGCGGCGTGGCCGCCGACCGGTTTCCGCGCCATGAGCTGGTCGTCGGGATCGGGCTGGCGATCGCAGCGGTGCTGAGCCTCGTATTCGCTCTCGCGGCGCTTCCGGTGGCCGTTCTGGCGGTGTGCGCCAGCATCGCCGGGTTTGCGATGGGCGCGACGATGCCGGCCCGCGACATGATCGTGCGCCGCGCGGCGCCGCCGGGGGGAGCGGGGAAAGTGTTCGGGTTCGTCTATTCCGGGCTCGATCTCGGCGGAGCGGTCGCGCCGCCCTTCTTGGGGTTGCTGCTCGACGGCGGCGCGCCGCGGATGGTTTTCGTGGTCTCGGCGGTCGCCTTCGCGGTCGCGATCGTCACCGCCGTGTGGGTCGGGCGCGAGCCGAAATCGGCCCAGGCACGCGGACGGCCCGCAACCGTTGCGGCGCGGCGGTAGCGCGGGATGTTCGCGGGCGTCATTCTATCGGGACCGACACGATGGCGCCTGAGCCTCATCGGCAAAATGGCGGTCCTGGTATTGCTCGCGCTCGCTGGTTGCGGACCGTCGGACAGATCGCGAGTATCGGGTTCCGGCTCCGATGAGATGCGCGGCTGGAGTTTTGCCTCGGGCAAGCGGCCGAGCCGCGCCGAATATGCCGCCATCGTCGCTTCCTGCGAGCAGGGCGCGGTGCGCTCGGCGCGGGGCAAGAAGCTGGAGGATTGTCTCGCGGATCTCGGATTGCGGAGGGATTGAACGATGCCGGTGCGACAGGAATTTGCCGTGACGGGGCTGGCGCCGCCGATCAGCCATTATTGCGACGCGGTCCGGTTCGGCGATCTCTTATTCATTTCCGGGCTGGTCGGCGTCGATACCGACGGCAAAGTGGTGGGCGACGGCGACGCCGCGCGCCAGACACGTCAGATTTTCGAGAACATGCGGCTTGTGCTGGATGCCGCGGGAGCCGGGTTTGGCGACGTGCTGAAGGTGACGGTGTTTCTGAAAGACATCAATGACCGTGCCCGCATCAACCCGGTGCGCCAGGAGTTTTTTGGCGCGGCGCGGCCAGCGAGCACGCTGGTCGAGGTCAGCCGCCTCGTCCGCCCCGACCTGCTGGTGGAGATCGAAGCGGTGGTGGGATTGCCGGGTTAGCGGCCCACCTGCGAGCGAGAGCCCTCCGGCAACCGATTGCGCGGCGGCGCGCCTCGACAGGATGGACAATGATCGGAAATCCGGCGGCTATGCTCGAAATGCAGGCTCGATGCGCGTCCACCTGATCAATCTCGATCGCTCGCCCGAGCGGCTGGCCGAGTTCATCAACCTGAACCGGCATCTCACCGATGTCATGCGCTTCGCGGCCGTCGACGGGCGGCTGGTCGACCGCGCGCCGCTTATTGAGCACGGCATCATCGAAAGTGGCCTTGCCTATACCGACGGGGCGCTCGGCAACGCCCTTTCCCATTTCGCCCTCTGGGATCGTGCTATCGAGGATGGCGAGGCGCTAACGCTTATCGAAGACGACGGGATTACCAACCGCGGGTTCGAGGGCGACGCCGAGGCGCTGCTGAGGCAATTGCCGGCCGATTGGCACATCGTGTACTGGGGCTGGAATTTCGACACGCTGGCGCATTTTGAACTGCTGCCGGGCGTGTCGTCGTTTGTCGCCAATTTCGACCAGAAGCGGTTGCGGCGGGGCATCGAGGCGTTTCAATCCGCGATTGTCGTGCCGCGGTTGCTGCGGCTGTACGCGGCGTTCGGTATTGTCAGCTATACGATCTCTCCGCTTGGCGCCAAGGTACTGAAGCAGCTCTGTCTTCCGTTGGGCAACGCGCCGGTCGTTATCCCCGGAGTCAACCGCACCTTGCCGAATTCCGCCCTCGATTTGGCATTGGTCGGCCTATTGGGGCGGGTAAATGCGTTCGCCAGCTTCCCGCCGCTGGTCGTCACCAGGAACGACCACAGCATTTCGACGACCGTGCTGCGCCAATCGGAATGCTCGTAGAGCAGCGGGTTTCGGCGGCGTTACCGCGATTGCCCGGTGGCTTCGGGCAGCATTACACGGGCGTCGCCGACCCGCCGGGTCGCGCCGATCCGGTCGAGATATTCGAGCACCTCGATCGTCAGATTGCGGCCGATGCCGGAGCGGTCCTTGAACATAGCGGCCGTGAAGCTGCCGTCCGGCGACCCGGCGGCCAGCACGGCGGCCACCTCCGTCAGTTCACGCACCGTCTCGGGCAGAAAGAAGCGGTTCGGCGCGACCGGCGCGACCCGCCCGAAGCGCTCGACACGCCGCAGAAACCGGGTCAGCGGCTCCGGCTGCATGTCCAATTCCAGGGCCAGCTCGCGCACCAGCGGTGGCCGCAACCCGTCGGCGGCGAGCAACGGCCGCACCCGCTCCCAGAGCCGTTCGTCGTCGCGGCTGAGCCGCGGCTGATGCGACGGCAGCCGCAGCATCCCGTTGTCGCGCGCGACCTGCCCGACATCGATTTCCGCCGCCAAGGACGCGTCGAGCGCCGCGTCCGGCGCCTGTCCGCGCAATCGCGCAAACAGCGCCGCTCGGGTCGGGCCCAGCGCGTCGGGCTGGCTGCGGTGCCATTCGGCCAGCACCGCCTTGATCCGCTCGCCGATTTGCGCGAGGCGCTCGGGACCGACCGCGATCGCCGTGTCGCCGGCCCCGAAACGCGGGAGACCGACGGCATCGGCCAGCGCTTCGACCTCGGGGAGCGGCAGGTTGCGGGTCCAGGCGAACGGCGCCAACGCCACCATCCCGGTCGCCGCAACGAGTTTTTCGAGCGCGTCGCCGGCGTCGGGTTCGGCAAGCGCCGCAAGCGCCGCCAGCCGTTCCGGACGCGAGCGGCCGCGGCGCGGCGCCACCGGATCGAGCACGCGGCCGCCGGCCAGCGTGTGCCGAGCGGCGTGGTCGCGAATGATCGCGCGGTCACCCCACAACGCCGCGATCGGGTGTTCGAGATCGACCTGCACGAACCCGCTCTCGCCCGGCGCGATCTCCCGCGACCCGAGCACGGCGAGGCGCGCCACCACGTCTTCCGTCCCGAGGTGGAAATGCACCGGCAGCCCGTCGCGCAGCGGCCCCGGCGCGGCGCGCGACACGGCGATGCCGAGATCGATCCGTCCGACCGGCCTGTGCAGCGCCGGATCGACGACCCAGTCGCCGCGCCGCGGCTCGCCGCCTTCGGGAAAGCCGCCGGCAAGGTTCAAGGCGCATCGCTCGCCGGCGCGGGCGCGCTCGATCGGGCGGTTGTGCGCGTGGATGCCGCGCACCCTGATCTCGACCCCGCGCGGGCTGAGCAGCAGCCGGTCGCCGACCGCGACCTCGCCGGAAGCGGCCGTGCCGGTCACGACCAGCCCGATGCCGGGCAGCGAAAACGCGCGGTCGATCGGCAGGCGGAACAGCCCGCTTGCCGGCAGGGCCATCCGCGCCGCGTCGGTTTGCCGCGCGCTTTCGCTCAGATGCGCCGATAACGCCGCGATGCCGTTACCGACGACGCTCGACACCGGGAAAATCGGGCTGCCGCCGTACCCGGCCGCCTCGAGCAGCACGGCGACCTCGGTCTCGACCGCGGCGAGCCGCTCGGGCGGCACGCGGTCGATCTTGGTAATGACCCCGGTAACTTCGGCGACACCGATCAGTTCGAGCACGTCGAGATGTTCGAGTGTCTGCGGCCGCGGACCGTCATCGGCGGCGACGATCAGCAGCACCCGGTCGATCGACAGCACCCCGGCCAGCATGTTCGGCAGAAACCGCTCGTGACCGGGGACATCGACAAACCCGAGCTCGGTGCCGTCCGGCAGGCTGGTGTATGCAAAGCCGAGATCTATCGTCAGCCCGCGCCGCTTTTCCTCCGGCAGGCGGTCGGCGTCGACGCCGGTCAGGGCGCGCACCAGCGCCGTCTTGCCGTGGTCGATATGGCCGGCGGTCGCCAGGATCACGCCGCTTGCTCCCTCGTCGCTGCGGCCCCGATCAGCAGCGAGCGGAACCAGCTCAGCGCTGGGTCGCTCGCCGTGCGGCGATGCCACGCGATCGACACGGTCGCCGTGAAATCGACCGGCAGCGGCATGATATCGATATCGGCCGAGGCGACGATGTGCCGGGCGATCTGCCGCGGCACGGTCGCGACCAGATCGGACGCCGCCAGCGCCGCCGGCACCGCCAGATAGGTTGCGACCAGCAGCGAAATGCGCCGGCTCAGCCCGAAATCCATCAGCATGCGGTCGATCGCTCCGCTCGTCTGACCGCGCGGCGATACCAGCAGGTGATCGAGCGCCGCATAGTCCTCGATCGAGAGCGGCGTTGCCAGAAGCGGGTGGCCGCGCCGCGCCACGAGCACGAACGGGTCCCGCAGCAGAACCATCGATTCGAACCGTGCCGGCCGCGGCCGCAGATGCGCGACGGCGA
>JBFXDF010000003.1:0-41953 GCA_050181375.1 Alphaproteobacteria bacterium | reverse complement strand
ATCTCGACCGCTCGCCGCTTTATGCCGGCGAGATCACCGGAGTCGGGCCGCGCTACTGCCCATCGATCGAGGACAAGGTCGTGCGTTTCGCCGAACGAGAGCGGCACCAGATTTTTCTCGAACCCGAGGGGCTTGACGACGACACGGTCTACCCGAACGGCATTTCCACCTCGTTGCCGCGCGACGTGCAGACCGCCTTGCTCGCGACGATACCGGGGCTTGAACATGCCGTGATGCGCCGGCCCGGCTATGCGATCGAATACGATTATGTCGATCCCCGCGAACTCTATCCGAGTTTGGAGACGCGGCGGGTTCCGGGCCTCTATTTCGCCGGGCAGATCAACGGCACGACCGGGTACGAGGAGGCGGCGGCGCAGGGGCTGATCGCCGGGCTGAACGCGGCGCTGGCGGCGGCCGGCGCGGCGCCGTTCACGCTGGATCGGGCCGACGCCTATATCGGCGTCTTGATCGACGATCTGGTGACCCGCGGCACCAGCGAACCGTACCGCATGTTCACCTCGCACGCCGAATACCGGTTGACCCTGCGCGCCGACAACGCCGACCAGCGCCTCACTCCGAAGGGGCTGGCGATCGGCGCGGTCGGCGGCACACGCGCCCGCGCCTTTTCGACGAAGATCGAAGCGCTCGACAGGGCGCGCCGTATGGCGGCCGATTTGCGTCTGTCGCCCACCGCGCTGCGCCGTCACGGTCTCGCGGTCAACGCCGATGGGGTGCCGCGTTCGGCGGCCGAACTGCTCGCGCATCCGGGCATCGATACGGCCCGGCTCGCCGCGATCTGGCCCGAACTCGGGACGGTGCCGGCGGATATCGCCGAGCAGCTCGAAATCGACGCGCGCTATTCGGGTTATCTCGAACGGCAGGCGCGCGACATCGCCGCGTTCCGCCGCGACGAGTCGCTGCTCTTACCGGAGGACCTCGACTACGCGGCGGTCGGCAGCCTGTCGGCCGAGGTAAGCGGCAAGCTCTCTGCCGCGCGGCCAGCGACCCTGGGTGCGGCCTCGCGCATCTCCGGCGTGACCCCGGCGGCGCTGGTCGCGCTGCTGCAATATGTGAAGCAACGCCCTGCGGCTGCATAAACCCCCTCTCCCCCACCGGGGGAGAGGGTTGGGGTGAGGGGGCCGAGCCGGCGAGCCGCCCGCACCCTCACCCACCGCCCGCTCGCGCGGGCGGTTCTCCATCTCCCGCGGTGCGGGAGCGGGAATGTGAGGCGAGTTGACCATCCCGCTGAGCCCCGACGAATTTGCCGCTCTGACCGGTGTTTCGCATGACACGCTGACGCGGCTCGATGCGTATGCCGGGCTGCTGCGGAACTGGTCGGCGCGCATCAACCTCGTGGCCCCCAGCACGCTGGCCGATCCGTGGCGCCGCCATTTTCTCGATTCGGCGCAGCTGTTGCCGCTTGTACCGGCCGGGGCGGACAGCCTGATCGACCTCGGCAGCGGCGCCGGTTTTCCCGGGCTGGTGCTCGCGGTGATGGGGGTGCCGGGGGTCGAGCTGGTCGAGGCCGACGCGCGCAAATGCGCCTTTCTGCGCGAGGCGGCGCGGGTCGCGGGCGCGTCGGTGGCGATCCGCAACACGCGAATCGAGGCCGTTCCGGCCCGTCCCGTCGCCGTCGTGACCGCCCGCGCCTGTGCGCCGCTCGACCGGCTTCTCTCGTATTCTCAACGGTTTATCGCCCCCGAGACGGTGTGCCTCTTTGCAAAGGGCGAGCAGGCCGGGCAAGAGGTGGCGGTGGCGCAGCAGAAATGGGAGTTCGATGTCACAAGCCATCCGAGCCGCAGCGATCCGCGCGGCGTCATCCTGTGCCTGAGGCGGGTGCGGTCCCGTGAGCAAGGATCCGAGCGGGGAAGCGCCAGCCAGCCTTGAGCAGCCGGGCACGGCCTCGCGGCGGGCGCGCGTCGTCGCGGTCGCAAACCAGAAAGGCGGGGTCGGCAAGACGACGACCGCGGTCAATCTGGCAACCGCGCTGGCCGCCGCCGGCAGCCGCGTGCTGGTCGTCGATCTCGATCCGCAGGGCAATGCCAGCACCGGGTTCGGCATTGGCCGCGAGGCGCGCGAGGTGACCAGCTACGAGCTGCTGCTCGGCGACGCCGACCTCGAAACCGCGGCGATCGCGACCGCCGTGCCGCGGCTCGCGCTGGTGCCGGCCTCGCCGGACCTCGCCGGCGCGGAACTCGAACTGAGCGGCCGGCCGCAGCGCGAGTTCCTGCTGCGCAGGGCGGTGCGCAGCCGGATGGGCGATTACGATCAGGTGCTGATCGACTGCCCGCCGTCCCTCAACCTGCTGACGATCAACGCGCTGGTCGCCGCCGACCGGGTGCTGGTTCCGCTGCAATGCGAATTCTACGCGCTCGAAGGGCTGGCGCAGCTGACCCGCACGATCGAGCGGGTGCGGCAGGCGCTCAACCCGCGCCTCGCGCTGCACGGCGTTCTGCTGACGATGTACGACCGCCGCAACAATTTGTGCGATCTCGTCGCGGCCGATGTCCGGGAACATTTCGGCGAACAGGTGTACGACACGGTGATCCCGCGCAACGTCCGCGTGTCGGAGGCGCCGTCGCACGGCGTGCCGGCGCTGCTTTACGACCATCGCTGCCCCGGGTCGCAGGCCTATATGCGGCTCGCGGCCGAGATCATGCGGCGCGGAGCAGCGGCATGAGCGAGGAGGTGACGGCCCCGTCGCGCGGCAAGCGCCCGTCGCTCGGACGCGGTCTGGCGGCGCTGTTCGGCGAAACCGGCGCCCTTCTTCCCGCCGATCGTGACGGCGCGCGTTCGGGCGCGGTCCGCTCGGCGCCGATCGAGGCGATCCGCCCGTCGCCGTTCCAGCCGCGCCGCGTTTTCGCCGAGGAGGAGTTGGAGGGGCTGGCGCAATCGATCCGCGGCAAGGGGATCGTGCAGCCGCTGCTGGTGCGCCCGCTGGAGAACGACGCCGACGGAAACGGCGCCGAATACGAGCTGGTCGCCGGCGAGCGGCGCTGGCGCGCGGCGCAGCGCGTCGGATTGCACGAGGAGCCGATCCTTGTCCGCAGCTTCAGCGATTCCGAGGTCATCGAGATCGCGCTGGTCGAGAATCTGCAGCGCCAGGACCTCTCGGCGCTCGAGGAGGCCGAGGCCTACAGCCGGCTGATGCGCGAATTCGGCCGCAGCCAGGCGAGCCTCGCCGAGGCTGTCGGCAAGAGCCGCAGCCATGTCGCGAACACGGTTCGGCTGCTGTCGCTGCCGGACCCGGTGCGGCGGCAACTCGACGACGGCGCGCTGACGGCCGGTCACGCCCGCGCGCTGCTCGCCGCTCCCGACCCGGCGCTGATCGCCGAGGAGATCATCCGCCGCGGTCTCAACGTGCGCGCGACCGAAAAGCTGGTGCGCCGGCGTCTGGCGCGGCCCGCGCCCGCGACGCGGTCGAAACCGGCACGCGACGCCGACACGCTCGCGCTCGAACGCGATCTCGCGACCGCGCTCGGCCTGCGGGTCACGCTGACGCCCAAATCGCGCGGCGGCGCGCTGACCCTGCACTATACGAGCCTCGACCAGCTCGACCGCCTTATCGGTCTGTTGCGGCGGCCGTAACTCGTAATGAAACATCCCGGGCGTTAGTCGGCCGCGGATGGCGCCGGCTCGGACGGCGACTACTCGGCCGCCATCCGGTGGTGCTCGGCGTACTCGGTCGCGGCGCCCCGTCTCTCCTTCTCGGGCCGCAAGCCCGGTACCGGGTTCGGTCCCTCGCTTTCATAGCGGTAATCCTGCGGCAGCTTCGCGCGGGCCTCGGCGATCACCTGCTCGGTCGGCACGCCCCCCGCGTTGACGACGCGCTGATACTGGTAATAGCGGTGATCGGGCGGGAGCTGCGTGATCGGCACGAATTGCGTGCCGTCCGCCGTCAGGTCGACCTGCGTCTCAAGCACGTGCCGGACGTAGGCCTTATTCTGCTTGAACAGCATCGGACGCTCGATCCGCTTCGGCAGGAATTCCGCCGGGTCTCGCCGCTCGACATTACGCATCATCTCGCAGGCGAGACGCAGATGTTCGATCTCCATGTTCAGATGCAGTTCATAAAGCGCCTTCGCGTTGGGGTCGGGCTCCTGCTGCATGAACGACCAATAGAGCCAGCACTCGTTGTATTCGTGCCAGACCAGGTTTTCCAGCCAAGTGATGCTGGGGTCCTGGATCGATTCGTACTGCGTGACGTGCTGCTCCTCGATTTGGCCGATTTCGAGATAGAGGCCGCGCGCCAGCTTCTCCATCGGACGGTTGCCGATCGTCATGTAGAAATTCATCGTCTGCTGCTCGGCCGACATGACGGTCAGCGCGTTCAGCACCGATTGCGGGTCGGCCGCCTTCGCGGTCATCGGCCGGCGCATGTCGTCGCGCGGGTCGCGATGCTCGAAGATCGTCGGGCGGCCCGGCGTGATTTCGGTCAGCCCGCCGACAATCTTCTCCGCCTTCTTGCCCTCCAGCATCAGCAGCAGGTTGCCGTAGCGGTAGAGATGGTCGAAATCCTCGAGCAGGCCGAAATCGTAGACCTGTTTCAGATACGGGTCCGGCTCGTTCTGCGCGATCCACGAAGTCAGATCGACCGCGACCTGCTCGTAGCCGATGGTCACTTCGAGCGTGCTTTCGTCGCCCGGAATCAGCCAGTTGACGGCCTTCTGCTGCTGCTGCTCGACGCGTCGCACCAGCGCCAGCATCTCCTTTATCTTCGGATCGACCGTATGCCGGTTCATGTTGTGCGAGAACATCGCGGCTTCGACCTCGATGCCGTTCATTGTTATGCCGCGGCACCGGCTGTACGGATGCACCTGATTCTTGTCGTATGGCTTTGTGTTCAATTCCGACCAGTTCCGGAACTGCCGTTCCAGCGGTATGCCGCGCTCTTCAAGAGGATTGAAGGACATCTATCTCTCCGTATCAGGACCGACGCGCAGTAGTGTCGATAGACTGGGGAACGGCCAATATTTGCGGCCGTTCCCCATCCCGATCGGGCGTCCTTCGTTGAAATGCGGATAGTTTCGTGGACCCAGCCCGCGCTATTGGCGAGGACCACACAAATGTTGATGGGTCAATATTCGTTCATCGGCAAAGCAAGCCAAGTTTGAGTTGCAGCCGCAGACCGCAGAGCTGGTTTCCCGTGTCGTCGTGAACCGCAACCGCGATGCCGACCTCCTCCTCGATCAGTTCCCGCGCCCGGCGCAGCGCCTCGTATTCGGTGCTGAAGCGCTCCGAGCGGACCCGCTCGTCCAGATACGCGCAACGGCGCGTTACAGAAGCGGGGTCTCCATAGCAAACGCGATAGGTCATCAAGCCACCTTTTTGCCCTGGTAAAGACAGCGCGACCGGCGGCATAAGAGTCGCCGCTCGATCGGCCGTTAAATGCGCTGGCTGGTCCCCATGAGGACGCGGACATCCGAGAATGACACGGACATCCGGCCCCGACAGGAGAACGAGGTCTTGGGGCATCGCTGTGACGACTTTGTTTAAATCTGTAACGCAGCCGGAGCCGGCGTGCCTTATTCCGTTCTTTAAGGGCCGGGTCGCGGCACGTCAGCCGCCGCGCGCCCGCGCGATCTCGTCCTCGGTGTAGCGGAAGGCGCGGAACACCCAGTTGTTGAGGCCGGGCCGGCCGCTTTCGTGGAAGAAATGCGGGCTGACATACTCCCACACCACGTCTTTTCCCGGCGTCACCTCGAAGAGGCGGCCGTGGCAACCCTCGCAGATCAGCGTGTTGCCATTGGCCAGACGCTGGGCGCCGGAAATATACGGGCTGAAGAAATTAAACAGCGACTGATCGGCATATTCCCACACGATGTCGTCGGTATCAGGATCGACCTCGAGGACGCGCGAAAACGTCGCCGGGTGATCGCGCCGATGCGTACCGTTGTCGAAGATCAGCACGTTGCCGTTTGCCAGCGGCCGCGGATCGTGCTGTTGCGCGAGCGGCGGCGGGCCGAGTTCCCAGACGATATGGCCGCTCGCCCGCTCGATCATCACAACGGTCGAAATGTTCCGGAAACCCACCAGCAGGTTGCCGTCGAGCGTCTCGGCCACCGTGTTGGCGTGCGTCCATTCGGCGCGGTGGTCCTGCGGCGTGATCGGATGCGTCGCCGGGTCGAGATGGTCCCAGCTGCGCCATTCCCAGACGATTTCCCCGGCTGTCGTCATCTCGACGAGATAGTCGGCGTAGATCAGCCCGTCCTTCCCGCCGCCGGGCGCCTCGGTCCCCGGCAGGCCGCCGCGAACCTGTCGCGCAAGATCGGCCGCCAGCGGTTTCAGGCATAACAGCAGCACGTTGCCATTGCGCAGCTTGCGCGCGTCGTGATGGTGATCGGGGTGGCGCACCTCCCACAGAATGCGGCCATGCCAGTCGGCTTCCAGCGCGGCGCCGGCCTTGAAGCGCGGCCATGCCTCGAACCGGCCGAGATTGTCGATGACCTTGCCTCCGTAAAACAGGTTGCCGTTGTCGAGCAGATAACCGTAAAGCCCGGGACGGTGCGGCATCGACCAGCGATGCACCGCCTCCCCCGCCATATCGATCAAATACACCGTGCCGTCGCCGAACATCGGCGCGAACAATGTATAGCCGTGCTGCGCCAGCGCCGCGTCATGGGCGATCAGGCCGGTGCGGGTGCGGCGTATCTTCTGCTGGTCGACACTGCTCATCGTAGCCTTCACCCCCGCGCCGCGCGGCGACATGCGGCGGAAAATCGGACATCCCGACGGCGCCGATTGTTTGCCCGGCAAGGCTAGCACGCCCGCCCCGATTCGCGCCGACGGATCGCGACGCGCCGGCCGGCGGAGGGCGCGTGTTCGATTGGATCATCGGTTTTATCGAGCGGACCGGCTATTTCGGCATTGCTGCGATGATGCTCGCCGAAAACGTCTTCCCGCCGATCCCGTCAGAGTTGATAAT
The DNA here is from genome assembly GCA_050181375.1 of Alphaproteobacteria bacterium. Lineage (GTDB taxonomy): Bacteria > Pseudomonadota > Alphaproteobacteria > ATCC43930 > CGMCC-115725 > DATARH01. The sequence continues at coordinate 35,028 of JBFXDF010000003.1, read as the reverse complement.
GCCACTCGCCGGGTTTACCGCGGCGCGCGGCGAACTCAGCATCGTGGGGGCGGTGCTGGTCGGGTCTGTGGGATCGGTGCTCGGGTCGACGCTGTGGTACTTCATCGGATATTGGTTGGGCGGCGAGCGCTTGCGGCGCGTGGCGGCGCGTCATGGCCGCTGGCTGACAGTGACGCCGGACGACATCGATGCGGCCTGCGCGTGGTTCGACCGGCATGGCGGCAAGGCCGTGTTGATCGGCCGGCTTGTTCCGGCCGTGCGCACGCTGATCTCGGTTCCGGCGGGCATCGCGAAAATGCCGCTGCTGCCGTTCCTGGTCTACTCGGGGATAGGCACGCTGGTATGGACGGCGCTGCTTGGCGCGGCCGGGTTCTACCTCGAAACGCAATACCGGCTTGTCGGCGATTTGCTCGATCCTGTGGCGGATGTCGTCATCGGCATTCTTGCCGTTTGGTACATTTACCGTGTGGTAACATTCGGAAACAAATCGCGCGATCTCGACCGGTGTCGATAATAGCGGCGAAGGGACCGTAGGGGGAACCGCCGAGTCCATGGTCGGTGTTTACTCGGCAGAACACGGGTCTCGTCTTCGGACGAGTGAAAAATGGAGCGTGGTGATGAAGGGGGTGATTGTGGTGATACTGGGCACGTTGGGTTACATTATGATCGGCGTGGCACTGGCCGGTATGGGCTAGGCCCGCCGCGGACCTTCGCCCAGGGTTCTTCGCCCAGGGCATCGCAAGAACATAGACGCATCGCGGCGGCATCGCGCCCGAGCGTGCCGGCCCAAGTGGCGGGCAGACAAAGCCGGTAATCGCGTGTAGCAATAGAGGATTGCCGCGATCGGGGGATTATCGCGATGCTGAGGGTGCTCGTCGGCCTGCTCGTCGCGGGCGGGCTGCTAACCCCGGTTTATCTGGTTTCGGCCGGAGCGCCGCTGGAGCACGTGCCGGCCGCCCGCGAGAATACTTGGCAGCTGCGCGAACTGGCTTTCCTGAAAGCCGCTTACGACCGCATTCAGCAGGATTTGACGCGCTCGTCGGACGCTACGGCGTCGCTTGAAGCCGAGCGTGAACGGGTCGCACGGCAAATCGCCGAGACCGCAAAGCTTCTGCCCCCCGAAACAATCCCGGCGGGGTTGCGCGCGCTGCTCTCCGAAACCGAGACAGCGCCGGCGTCCCCGACGCCGCCGGGCGCAACGATGCCCGCCAGCGGCCAGAAACCTGATCCGGTCGAGGTGCCGGCTCCCGATTTGCGGGTTGGACTGCGCCTCGTCTCGGTGGGCGGATCGCGCCGGTCCCCGCGCGCCGAGGTGCTCGCGATCGATCCGGAACTTCGCGAGCCGGTCGTGCAGGAACCGGTCGCGCAGCCGGACGAGCGGACACCCCGCCGCAAACCCCGTGACGCCGCCCGCCGCACCCAGCCGTAGCTAATCCCGCGGCACCGGTATCGGTGTGCACCATCCCGGCGGGTGTCGGCCGGGCGAGGCCGCGAAAGCAGCCGCCACTGAAGCAAGGCGTCGGCTCTTCGTCGACGGGCAGACAGATCAGGCGCCGAAGATCGCGCGGCGGACCTCGACGTGCTCGCCGGGACCGGCCGTCTGCGGCTGCGCCGAGGGGCCGCAGGCTTCCAACACTGTCAGCGGCTCACTGCGGATTTCCCAGTACTTGCCCTGCCCCCAGATCGCGACGCCGCCGCCCGCGCCGTCTTCGTACCAGCCGTCGCGCAATTCGACGACCTGCCAGCCGGCGTCGCGCAGCGCCGCGACTGCCTCGGCCTCGCCGACACAAAAGAAATCGATCTGTCCGGCGCCGTCCTTGACGATCGGCGGCGTATCGCGGCTCAGCTTGACCGTAATCCCCGGCATTTCGGGCGTTTCGCCGGCGCCGCGAACGATGAACATCATGCGGATTGTCCTAAAAACCGGGAGACCGCCTCGACAAAAGCCCGCGGCTGTTCGAGTTCGGGGTGGTGCCCCGCGTCCTCGATAATCTCGAACCGAGCGCCGGGGATCAGCGCGGCATAGCGGCGCCCGTAATCCGGCGCGACGATGCGGTCGCTTGCCCCCCACAGCACCAGAGCGGGCACCGAGACCCGGTGCAGCCAGCGTTTGAGCTGCGGGTTGTACATATGCGGCCGCCATGCATAGAGGCACAGCGAATCCCAGCCGCGCGCAAGCCTGACCATGTCCTCGTCGGACATCGCTTCGTCGATGCAGGCCTGCCAGCCGAGCCCGTACACCCCCTCCGGCCGTCGCGCCGGATCGTGCCACGCGCGGCGGTTCAGCTCGGCCGGGTTCGTGTTGAAGAAATGGACGATGTCGCGCTCCTCGCGACCGCCGAGTTTGACGCCGACCGGATCGACCAGCACGAGCCGCTCCAGTTTCGGATGGCCGGCGGCGGCCAGTTCGGCCGCGATCCAGCCGCCGAACGAGAGCCCGATCAGCGTGACGCGGTCGGGCAAGGCGTCGAGCACGTCGCGCCAGAGATGCACGAGGTCGTACATCGTGTCGCAATCCTGCGGCAGCGGCGAGCCGCCGAACCCGGGCATCGACGGCGCGATCACCTCGCCGTGTTCGGCCAGGAGATCGACAAACGGCGCCTGCGGGCTGACCGGGTCGATGCCGTGCGCCAGCAGGATCGGCCGCCGATCGCCGCCCGCGGGGCCGCGCCGCAGCACTTCCAGATCGAGCGGCCCCGCGCGCATCGCGGTGTCGGCAGTCATACCCCGGTCAACCCCAACCCTCTCCGCCCCCAGGGACGGAGAGGGGGCACTTTCCGGGTGCTCGCTCATTTCGCCGCCGCCCGCCGCGCGAGAAATTCGGTCTCGTCCCGATCGACCGGCGGCAGGTCCCGCAATTGCGGTAGCAGCTCCCGGGCGGCGAGGGAAAAACTCTTTTCGGCCTCGGCGTGGGTCACGAGACCTTGCCGCGTCATCATGATGATGTGATGGATGCCGCCGACCCGCTTGCGAAAATCCTTGATCTGGCGCGCCACCGTGTCCGGATTGCCGGCGAACATCTGGCCCTGGCCGATCAGCACCTCGGCGTCGAGATTGGTTGGGCGCGGCCGCCTGGAGTAGCCGGCCCGCCACGCCGCCGGCGCCATCTCGGGCGCGACGTTGCCGGGCTGGAATTTCGCCATCTGCGGCGCGCTCTTGATGCTGACGGTCAGAAACCACGCGATCTTCTGGCCGATGCGCAGCGCCTCCTCGTCGCTGTCGCCGACATACGCGAACGCCATGTACGAGAAGCGGTCCTCGCCGGGAGCCGGCAATCCCGCCTCGGCCCGCGCTGTCTTGTACGCATCGAATGCCTGGCGTGTGCGGTCGTAGCCGCCGAACAGCAGCGTGTTGACGATGCCGCGCCGTCCCAACTCGGCGCAGGTCGGCAGGTCCGAGGTCGCCGCCCAGAATTCGGGCCGCGGCTCCTGGTACGGGCGCGGCCAGATGTTGACGTGCGGGTGGATGAAGAACTTGCCTTCCCAGCTGAACGGCCCGTCCCGCGTCACGAGCGCCTTTTCGATCAGGTCGATCGCCTCCCATTCGCGCTCCCGGATGCGCATCGGATTGGCGTCGCCCGACACCATCTCGGTCGCGCCCGATTTGACAAAGCCGATTTCCAGCCGCCCTTTCGAGATGATGTCGATCGTCGCGTATTCCTCGGCGATCCGCACCGGATCGGGGCGCACCGTGATCAACGTGCCGAGCGACAGGATGCGCGACTTCCTTGTGATGTTGGCGACGACGCCGGTGATGACCGGGCTGGCCGCCCACAGATTGTTGATCCCGGAATGGTGCTCGTTAGTGACGATGTGGATGCCCAGATCGTCGCACAGCCGGTACTCGTCCCAGATCTCGTCATAGAGCCGCGCCGCGATTTTCGGGTCGCAGTATTGGTTCGGCAAGCTGGCGCGCACCGATTCGGCCTGCTCCAGCACCTCGTTGGGGACGAACGGGTACGGGTTCTCGCAATGGTTCCACAGCTCCACGGCGCTGCCCTCCAAGGCTCGATCAACCAATTCTACGAACGCCGGCGGGTATAGGTAAAAGCACAGCCTGAGCCAATAGGCCCCTCTCCCGCAAATGCGGGAGAGGGAGGCGCCGCACCGCAAGGCGCGGGAGGGTGGGCGCTCCTAGCGCTTGCGGAAGCTGTCGAGCGCCACGACCTCCGCGCCGGTCTTTTCCGGTTTTTCCTCCGCCTTGCCGGTCGCGGTCTCGGCTGGCTTTGCCGGCGGCGCAATCGGGGCCGGGACGACGGTCGGGGGCGGCGCCGGCACGGAAGGCGCAGCCTCCGGCCGCTCCGGCGACGCGAACTCCAGCGCGAAATTGACCGACGGATCGGTGAAGCTGCGCACCGCGGCGAACGGGATCACGAGGCGTTCGGGCTGGCTCTGGAAACTCAGCGTGACCGCGAATTTGTTCTTGCCGACTTCGAGGTCCCAGAACTGGTGCTGCAGCACGATCGTCATTTCGTGCGGGTATCGCTCGCGCAGGCTCTCGGGGATCGACACCCCCGGCATGTCGGTCGCAAAGCAGATATAGAAATGGTGCGCCCCGCGCAGACCGTCGCGGCCGGCGCGCTCCAGCGCCTCGCGCACCACACCACGCAGTGCGCGGTCGATCATCTTTTCGTACTGGTACAGATCCTGCGGCATCGTCCCTCGCCGACGGCTGCGGCCCCGCGGCTCGCATAAGGACAGTGACAATGGAAGGGCGGAGCCGGGGAATCAAGGCGGCGAATGAGTGAGGGGCTTCTGTTGCCCGGTGCCCCTCGGACCGCGAGTTACCTGCCAACGTCACCCCGCGAGGGGTTAGGCGGCAAGAGCCTCTGTTGCGAAGTTATCGTTCGCAGCTAAGTTTTGACCCGATAACGGCGGTATCATGCCGGGCGAAAGCGATGCCTTTACCACGCGCGTCGAACCTGTTTCGCCCCCATGGAGCCGCCGGGTGTCGGCCACGCCGCCCGGCGGGAAATTGGTGGAGGCGCCGGGTACCGCCCCCGGGTCCGCAACGCTTATTTCGCAGGCCATTTATCGCCATAGCCGGTTTCCCGGCGTCTCGATATATAGGCTCGCAGGTCCGCCGCCGCAATCCTCCGCGATCGCGATGGACAACGCCGCGCGGACCCACGCTCTCTCATATTTGCGCCGGCTTCTTGCGCCGGCGCAGCAATCCGAACCCGAGCAGCGCCGCCCCCAGCAGACCCAGCGACGCCGGCTCCGGAACCGCCCTGATCCCCGTGATCTCAAAGACCGCTGCCCCGGCAATTCCCGCGATCTGAGTGCCGGTCAGCGAATGACTGCCCGCGCCGAGCGCGAAGAAACCGCGGCTGTACCTGACATCGCCCAGGGCGCAGGTGATGTCGCCGCCGCAGGTGCCGCCGCTGGTCGGCACCGAGGTCGCGCCGATCGGGTTTCCGTTGTCGAAAATCCCGAACTCGTCGACAGAATCAAACAGGTCGACGACGGTCAGCTGCGCCGGCGCGGCCAGAGTGATTGTCCACGGAGCGTCGCCGACCTGCACGATCGGGTTCCCGTCGGGCGGGTTGGTCGCCGGCACTTTGCCGATCCCGCTGCCCAGCGCCGACCCGACGCCGTTAAAACCAAATTCGTACCATGTATTGACATTAATCGCGGTCGCATCGGCCTGCCGCGTCACGATCCCGACAGCCGCGCAGGCCACGCCCAGCGCCAGACATAACGTGCGGACCGCATCTTTCACCGTCATATTGCACTCCTGAGCCGAGACACCGGCGCCTACATGCAGAAACGGGGCCAAGTTTGTGCGTTAAGGTTACTTCCGTACTTATCAGGTGGTTAACCGCGTGCGACGGCGCATCAGGAGAAAAGCGATGGGGCAACTGTAAATTATTCCGATAGCCCGACCGGCGCCAAAAAACCGGAAACGTTTGTTCCCAAATGGTTAATGAGTCGGCGGATTTTACACTGAGGTTGGAGAGTATCTCTCACCCGCCGTTCGGCGGGCCTGGTTCTCGCCGGTATTTCGGGGCCGTGTATCCCGCCGGAATCACCAGGCCGCCGCACCGTTCGAGACGGCAGCTTCGCTGCCTCCCCGCTATGACGTAGGGTGCGCGCGTACAGTCCCCCGTGATGCCGAGGAGCCGTGCAGCGCACGGCGCCTCGACGCACGCCAAGCAGGCAGGGTATCGACGCCGCGATGAAGCTTACCCCCGAACAGCAGGCCGAGATCGAAGCCGCGCGCGAGACGAATCGGCCGACCCGCCGCGCCACCGTGCCGACGCTGGAGGAAATCCTCTACGAAGCCCTCCCGGTGCTCGACCACGGCTTTGTCCGGGTCATCGACTACATGGGCGACGACGGCGCGATCGTGCAGGCGGCGCGCGTCTCCTACGGGCGCGGCACCAGGCGGGTCAGCGAGGACCGGGGCCTGATCAACTACCTGATGCGGCACCGGCACACGACGCCGTTCGAGATGTGCGAAATCAAGTACCACGTCAAACTGCCGATCTTTGTCGCGCGGCAATGGATCAGGCACCGCACGGCCAACGTCAACGAATACTCCGCCCGTTATTCGATCCTCGACAACGAATTCTACATCCCCTCCCCCGAAAACCTGGCCGCGCAATCCGCCGCGAACCGCCAAGGCAGGGGCGAAATCATCGAGGGCGAGGCGGCCCGCCGCGTGCTCGACCTGCTGCGTGACGATGCCGAGCGCGCCTATGCCGGCTATGCCGAATTGCTCAACGAGGACGAGGGAGGCGCACCGCGCGACCCGTCCTGGCCCGGTCTGGCGCGCGAACTGGCCCGCATGAACTTGTCGCTGAATTTCTACACGCAGTGGTACTGGAAGACCGACCTGCACAACCTTCTGCATTTCCTCAGCCTGCGCGCCGACCCGCACGCCCAGTACGAAATCCGCGCCTATGCCGAGACGATGCTGGAAACCGTCAAGCGCTGGGTCCCGCTGGCCCACGCCGCCTTTCTCGAATACCGCCTCAACGCCGTCACGATTTCCGCATCCGGCCTCGCCGTGCTCCGCCGCATGCTGGCCGGCGAAAATGTCGATCAACCCTCGAGCGGCCTCTCCCCCCGCGAATGGCGCGAATTGATGGCTGTGCTCGGCCGGGAGCGAGGGTAATGGCGCTGAGTGGCGGCATGCCGGCTGCCGAAGTCGATTTTTCGGATTCCGAGCAGGCGCGGGCGTGGTTCTTAGGCCAGCCTATTGAAGTCTGCATAGCCCTCGCGATCCGCTCTGCGTTGCGTGTCTTGCCGCTGATCAACGCTGTCCGTGAAACCACCGGTTTCGCACCGGGCCTTGCTCTCGCGCCGGTGATCAATGCTCCCCGTCCGACCCAAGGTTTTGGGCCGGGTCTTGCCCTCCCGTTGCTTCGCGCCTGCTTTGTTGTGTGGGCCATCGCGCAGTATCCGTTCCCGCGCGATCGTACGCTAAGCGTCGCCGCCTCTGCTTACGCCGCCACCAACGCCCGCGCCACCTACCCCTACGCCTTCGTTTACGCGGTCGCTGCTACGGCCATCGCCACCGCCAGAGCCTACGATGCAGCTTATGCTGCTACCGGCCCCGCCGGCGCCGACGCCGCTGGGGGCGCCTATGTTGCTGTCAACAGCGCCGGTGCCGCCTACGTCGAGTACACCGCGGTCGCCCACTATACCTTTCAAGCGGATGCCGTCGCGATCGAGCAGGGACGCACTGTCGCCGAAATCATCGCCGCGCCGTTGTGGCCCGGTGAAATACCGGATCAGATCGCCCACGCTTGGCACCGCCTGCGCAGCTGGATGCTGGAGGACAAGGCCAACTATTGGGAGCCGTGGGTGCGGTGGTACGAGCGCGTGCGCGATGGGCGGCCATCATTCGGCGAAGCCTTCGACCTCGCCGTCGCCTCGCTGACCGACCAGCAGTGGAACGAAGAGCCTGTTCCCGCCGCCGTCAACCGCCGCATCGCCGCCCTCCTCGCCGAGCACACCGCACCCGACCCGATCCCGCCGGAGATCGACGAGAAAACCCTGCCCCAGCAAACCCCGCGCGCCCCGATATTCCAGCCAAATCAATCCGGCGTCATCGATCTTGCCCCGCCCACAGCAGCGGATCGCCTCGCCGATACCGCCGAAGTGCGTGATCTCTACGACGAGACCCGGGAAAAGCTCGACGAGCTGATTTCGGTCGGCTGCAACATGCTTGGGGATCGGCTGGCCCGCGCATCGGACAAGCTCCGGTCGCGGATGCCCGATTCAATGTCGGAAGCCGTCGAGCGGCTGGTCTGGTCCAGCGGCAACACGCTGCGCGGCATCCTTCGCGCTCACGACGCGGTCGCTGACGGCCCCGACCCTCATTTCGATAGGCTGGATCGCGGCGCGGCCGAGCGGCTGCGCGATGTCGTCAATACCTTCAACCAGCTTGCCATCGCCGATCCCTCATTGCGGGCGCGCGACGCGGGCCGCCCCGGCCCGCAAGAGCACGAGCGTACCCTCAAAGAAATAGAGACCGTCGCCGAACCGGTTGCAAAGGCGGCAACAGACCGAAACATCACGACACAACAGGCCGGCGAGCAGCTTTCCGAAAGCGCCGCCATCGCCGAAGAAGCCGGTTCCTCCCTGACGGACAGGCTCGCCATCGAGTTGGCGCGTGACACCGGCCGTAATTTTATCGCGAGCATTGTGGTTTCCGCATATCGCATGTTGCGGCATCTGCCGGCACACGCGAGAGGTGAAGGCGGCTTCATTCCCCAGGAGTTCTTCAAAGGATTTCATAACGCCGCGGGGGCAGCCGCATTTGCCGGTGTCGCTGGCGCGGCTGTCGGTGCCTATTACATCCGTTGGGAAATTGTTCAATTCATCATTTCCAATGCCGATGTACTCAGGCTGTACGCCGCTTACGCATTCGAGCAATCGCCGGGGTTCAAGCAAATGATCGATTGGCTGGAGGCTCACGTTCCGATTGAGAAGTAGCATCAACCGCCCCTCAGTCGGAACATCCCCTCGCTGCCCCCTCGGCCGGGCTTTACCCGCGGGCCTTCGGCCCACGGATTTTGATCTGTGGGTGTCCACGTCTTGCGCAAAAAGGAATTTGTGGCTTCGCATTATCAGAAAACGATGGGCTGAGCGGACGTGAAGCCAATGCAGTCCTCCACCTCGCGCGAAATGCGAAGACGCCGATAAAATCGCCACATTCGCGATCCATCATGCCGCGATCCCAAACGGCGGTGGGGATGAATGAATGCGGTGTCGATTGCGTGGTTTTGCTGCGCAGTTTTGCTGCAAACGGGCGGCCGGCGGACTGGCCCGTCACACAGAAAACCTGCGTTCTCAGATATTTACAGAAATGGTCACAACCTCGGCGTGAATTTTTGCTGTAGAATCGCTGCTGATGCAGCAACCGGCCCGCCACCGGACAACTGGGGATTGTACCGCAGCGGCGTTGATCGGCGGACACGGGCTGGAATACCGCCCGCTCCAGAACTCTCCTCTGGCCGTGGAACCGGCCTGCAAACTGCTGACCGTCGAGGAATTTCTCGATGCCTGTCCGAACGACGACCGGCATTACCAGCTGATCGACGGCGTCATCGTTGCAATGGCGCCGCCGGCGATCGCGCATCAGCGCATTGCCGGCAATCTGACCGGCGAAATCTACGCGTCTTTACTCGCAAACAGGCCGGACTGCGCGGTCGGCGGCCAGGCCGGGATCGCGCCGCAGGGGCTGGGCGGCCGCAATTATTTCGAGACCGGTATCGCTATCGGGGCGTGCCGGGTGTCGGCGCCGGTCCGCCGTCGTGAAAATGCGGTCTCGCCTCCAGCCCGGCTCGGCGCGAAACGCCGCGCACCGTCGGCCACGGCGCCGCGATATTCAAGAGATTGCCGACGCCGTACGGTTTATTGGCCCGTTCGGCAGGACGAGTATCTTGCCGTGACGGCCGGCGCTCTGGGCGTGGATCAGCGCCTCTTTGATCCGTTCGATCGGATAGGTCGTGTCGACCGGCGCGTGCAGACTTCCGTCCCGCAGCTTCGCGCCGAGGTCGGCGTAGAGCGCGCGCACCTGCTCCGGGCCGCGCTTCGCGAGGCCGCGGCCCAGAATGAACCCGGCGAGCGTAACCCCGCGCTGGGTCAAGGCGGCGCGCCCGACGACCGGGTCCTCGCCCGACAACGAGCCGTAATTGACGACGACCGCGCCGTCGGAAACGCTGTCCGCCATCCGCCGGGTGGCGCCGCCGGAGATTGCGTCGATCCCGAGCCGGATCGGCGCGCCGCCCGCCGCCTCGCGCGCACGGGCCGGCAGGTCGGGGCCGTCCCGGATCACCGCGTCGGCGCCGAGCGCGCGCAACTCCGCCGCCACGTCGTCGCGGCGCACAACATTGATCGTGCGCACCCCGCGCGCCTTCGCGAGCACGATGACATGCCGGCCGACCGCCGAGTTCGCGACATTCTGGATCACGCAGTCGCCGGGCCGCAACGCGGCGTGATCCTCGAGCAGCAACAGCGCCGTCGGCGGATTGATGCGCAGCATCGCGGCCTGCAGAAGGTCGAGCCCGGAAGGGATCGGGACCGCGTCCTCGGCGCGCACGCGGCGGGCCTGCGCCCAATTCTCGCGCTGCAGATTGATGACGAGATCGCCCGGCTTGAGACCGCCGACGCCGGAGCCGACCGCGCGCACCCGGCCGACGCATTCCGCGCCAGGGGTCGCCGGAAACTCGGGCGCGAACCGATAGCTGCCGCGGCAGAACGAGAGATCGGCCGGGTTGATCGGAAACGCGAGCACGTCGAACACGATTTCGCCGGAACCGGGGTCGCCGGGATCGGGAACCTCGACAACTCGCGCGACGTCCTCGGGCGCGCCATACGCGCCAATCTCGACCCTCTTCACGCGGGCTTTCCCGTATTTTTGCTGCGGGGCCGCAAGTCTAGCCCGGATTTTGCCCGGCGGGTAGCGGTGCGGAGCGGGTATATCGTGCCAAACTTCTGCCCGGCCGGTACTACCGCAGGTCGAGCCGCCCGCGCCGATTTCTTGATCGAGACTGCCGCATTCCCAGATAATGTCAGTCTATTGATGGGGATTTCGCGCGCCCGGGGGCTGCTTCGAGACCCGGAAGCGCGCACCGCTCGCTCGTTCGAGGAGGGTCCGATGTCGCGGGTGCCGCTGTTCAACTCGCCGCTGCTGCTCGGTTTCGAGCATTTCGAGCGGGCGCTCGACCGGGTCAACAAAGGCGCCGTCGACGGCTATCCGCCGTACAATATCGAGCAGATCGGCGATGACACGCTGCGCATCACGCTGGCGGTAGCCGGTTTCACGATGGCCGATCTGACGATCACGGTCGAGGACAACCAGCTGACGATCCGCGGCAAGCAGACCGACGACGCGCAGCGCGTCTACCTGCATCGCGGCATCGCGGCACGCCAGTTTCAGCGCTCGTTCGTGCTCGCCGAGGGCATCGAGGTGCGCGGCGCCTGGCTCGATAACGGGCTGCTGCACATCGATCTGGTACGTCCGCCGGTCGAGACGCGGGTGCGTACCGTGCCGATCCGCGGCCCCGAGGCGGTCGAACCCGGCGGTACCGGTGGACCGCGTCGTTAAAGCCCGATCGAGCACGATTGAAGCAGATCGTCACCCCGCCGGAACGACGCCGCTTTACAATGACAGCGCTCCGATGAAAAAACGGAAGCGGGCGGGATGATGAAGCTCGCGATACCGGATCTGATCTCGAATTCGTATTTTCCGGCGCTGGCGGCGGCCGAACTCGGCTTTTTCGCGGCGGAAGGGCTGGATGTCTCGGCCGAGCTGATCTACCCGGTCGACCGCGCCTACCGGGCGCTGCGCGACGGCGAGGTCGATTTCGTCGCGGGCGCGGCGCATGCCGTACCGTCCGCCTTTCCCGAATGGCGGGGGGCCAAGCTGCTGGGCGCGTTGGCGCAGGGCATGTATTGGTTTCTCGTCATGGGTTCCGATCTCGGCGTGGCGCGCGGCGACCTCGCTGCATTGGCGCATCGGCGGATCGGCGCGGCGCCATGGGTGGAGACGGGCTTGCGGGGTCTGCTGGCGGCCGCCGGTCTGGACCCGGCGCGCGACGACATCCGGATCGGTCCGGTGCCGCGGACCGGCGATGCCGGCACCAATTTCGGCCTCGCGGCGGCTGAGGCCCTCGAACGCGGCGAAATCGACGGGTTCTGGGCCAACGGCATGGCCGCCGAAATCGCTGTCGGCCGCAAGATCGGCACGGTGGTGCTCGACGTCCGGCGCGGCGACGGTCCACCGGGCTGTTTCGGCTATACAATGCCGGCCCTGGTCGGAACGGACCGCTTGATCGACGAGGCGCCGGAGACGGCCGCCGCCGCGATCCGCGCCCTGGTCGCGTGCCAGAGGGCGCTGCGGGACGATCCGTCGCGCGCCGCCGAAGTCGGCCGGCGCCGCTTTCCGCCGCGCGAGGCCGGGTTGATCGTGCGCCTCGTCGAGCGCGACCTGCCGTTCTACGACGCCGCGATCTCCGAGCCGGCGCTGGCCGGCATCGTCGATTTCTGTTGCAAGATGGGCGTCGTGACGCGCCGGGTTTCCTATGCGGAGGCGGTCGCGGCGCAATTCCACGACCTGTGGCGCGGCGCCGGATGACAACCGACTATTTGCGGGCCGAGGCCGATGTGCTGGTCATCGGCTCGGGCGCGGCCGGCATGTACGCCGCGATCGAGGCGGCGCGGGCAGGCTGCACCGTCCTGCTCGCCGACCGCAGCCTGATCGGCCGCGGCGGCGCCACCGTGATGGCACAGATGACGGTCGCGGCGGCGATCGGCGAGGAGGTGCCCGACCGCTGGCAGCACCATTTCGACGATACGATCGCGGCCGGACATGGGCTGTGCGACGAGAGTCTTGCCGGTCTCCTGTGCGAAGCGGCGCCGGACTGCATCCGCCAGATGGACGCGTGGGGCGTCGGCTGGGCGCGGCGGGACGGCCATATCGCACAGGCGATGGCGCCGGGCCACGACCGGCCGCGCTGCGTCTATGTCGATTTTCTCAACACCGGTCCCGCCGTATCGAAGACACTGCGCGCGGTCGTCACCCGCGCCGGCGCGATCCGCAAAGCCGGCGATCTGTGCATCGTCGATCTCGTGTGCATTGACGGCGCGGTGGCCGGCGCGGTCGCATTCCACCTGAGTTCCGGTTCGCCGGTCGTGATCGCCGCCAAGGCAACGATCCTGGCGACCGGCGGGCTGACCCGGCTCTACCGCCGCAACAGCGCCTCGGCCAATATGGGCGGCGACGGATACGCCCTGGCCTGGCGCGCCGGCGCCCGCCTGACCGATATGGAATTCGTCCAGTTCTTTCCGATCGGGCATCTGGCGCCGCGGCTTATCGGCATGGACCCGATCATGTGGGACCCGTTCCGCTACAAGCTCGGCGGCCGGCTGCTCAACAGTGAGAGAGAGGAATTCGCCGGGCGGTACGGGCAGGCCGAGGACGGGACATACGTGCAGACCCGCGATGTCGCGACCTACGGCATCCTCAAGGAAATCGAGGCCGGACGCGGCTCGCCGCACGGCGGGGTCTATCTGAGCTTCGAGCATTGTTCCGAGACCGCGCTGCGCGCCGCCTTCGGGCCGGTGATCGACCGGCTCGCCGCGAACCGGATCGATCTGACGAAGATGCCGGTCGAGGTCGCGCCGATCGCGCATTACCACATGGGCGGGATTGTTGCCGACGCCGGGATGCGGACCGATCTGCCGGGTCTGTTCGCGGCCGGCGAGGCGGTGGGCGGCGCCAATGGCGCCAACCGCCTGTCGGGCAACGCGATCACCGAGGCGCTGGTATTCGGCCGCAGCGCCGGACGCAGCGCCGCGCAATGGGCGCGACAGATAACAATGCCGGCGGTCGGGCCGCGCGAGGCCGGGGCGGCGCTCGATTTGGTCGCAGCCGACGCGCCTCGCAATGACCCCCGCAACACGGCGGCGATGATCGAGGCGTTGCAGGCCACGATGTCCGACAATATCGGGCCGCTGCGCGACGCGCGGCGACTCGAACAAGGTCTTCGCAAGGTTTCCGAGCTGTCCGCCGAACTCGGCGAGCGGCCGGTCGGTGATACCCGGGCATTCGACATGCGCCGGCTCGAGTGGTTCGATCTGCGCAATATGCTGCTCGTCGCCCGCCTCGTCGCCGAAGCGGCGCTTGCCCGAGGCGAGAGCCGCGGCGCGCATCAGCGCGAGGATTTCCCGCACATGCTTCCGGAGTGGCGGCGCCATCAATTCGCGCATCGCGATGGCCCGATAACAGCGGCGGCATCATGGACCTGACGGCGACGCTGGTCATACGGCGCGGCGGCGCCGAGCCGGCGGGCGAAGATGCCGCGCGCTGGGAGAGCTTTACGGTGCCGTTCGAGCCGGGCCAGTCGGTGCTCGACGCGCTGCGCTGGATCCGCGGTCGTCGCGATCCGACCCTGGCGGTGCGCTATTCGTGCATCAACGCCAACGCGTGCAAGGAATGCATCATCGCACTCGACGGCAAGGCGGTTTACGCCTGCACCGCGCTGCTCGAAGCGCGGGTCATGCGGCTGGCGCCGCTTGCCAATAAAAAGCTCGTGCGCGACCTCGTCACCGAGCTCGCGCCGCCGGGCGAACGCTTGGACTGAAGCTGGACCCGGATGCTACATCGCCAATACCGGCAGCTCGACAAAGGAAGGCGTCGCGGCAGCGTGATGCATGGTGTTGGCCGCGACCCGGATCGCATCGTCGCCGTCCCGCGCCAGCATCGGGTTGCCGCTGTTGGTGTTGCGGGCGCGGCGCGGGAAATTGGAGCTGGTCACGTCGATCTCGATGCGGCTGCCGGCTCCGAATGTATGGCAGATGTCGCCGAGGCCGATCGTGACTTGGTGAACACGGCCCGGCTCAAGCGGCTGCTTCCCCACCGACGGATTGCGGTACATCGCGCGCACGACGCCGTCCATCAGGAGCGTCGCGGTCCCGTCCGGCTTCAGTTCGATCAGCTTGGCGACAAAATCGGTGTCCGGGCAATCCGACTGCACTTGCAGCGTCACCCGCACGCTGCCGGCGATCGCCAGATCCGCGCTCAGGGTCTCGCCGCGGTAGATCAGCCCGTAATCCGGCAGCGCCTGCGCCGGCCGCTGGTCGAGCGGACCGGGGTCTATCAGCATGTTGCGCCCGCCTAGAGTGGGGACCGGGCGGCGCGGATCGTAGACATAGGTACGCGGCGCGCCACCTGCCTCATCTCCCAGGGTGCCGTCGCCGCGCAGATAGAGCCGGCGCGGCGTCACGCCGGGCGGCGGCCAGCGCTCGGCATGGCGCCAGTCGTCGGGCTGATAGGAGGCGCGATGGTCGACCCAGGCGCGCGGCGAATAGAACACCGGCGGCTCGGCGATCAGATCGGTCGGGTCGTCCTTCAGCCAATAGCCGAACCAGTCGAAATACGGATCGCGCGGCCAGAAATTCTCGGCGTAGACGAAGTAATGCTCGTTCGGGCCGATCCACAGTTTCTGGGTGCCGGTACGCGCCTGGATGTCCTGGAACGCCGCGATGACGCTGGTCTGGAAAATGTCGAACCAGCTCGTGACATGAAATCCGGGGATGTCGATTGTCTGGCGGAAATCATGCCGCCGGCGGAAGTCGTCGGGTGCGGGGTGGCTGATGATTTCGTCGAGAAACGGCTGCCAAGTCGCGAAATCGGGGGTCCCGGCCAATGGCAGCCGCATCCAGTCGGGCGAATCGACGAACGGCGGCGAGGCCAGGCGCGCCGCGTCGAGCCTTAGATAGCGGGCGGCCGCGCGCTCGGCGGCGGCGGCAAGTTGCGCGGCATCGAAGCCGAAGCGTCGCATGACCGCGGCGCGGTGCCCGGCGGACAGGCCCGGAATATTCCGCGACACCCACAGCCACAGACGCTCCATCTCGATCGACTGGCCCTCGTAGACCACGTCGTCGTAGATGCTGGAGCCGCCGGCCTGGGCGAAGAACGCGCGCAGGCTCGGGTGGCGGGTCGAGGCGGCGGCGAAGGTCGTCGTTGCCCCCGCCGACGAACCCGACATGCCGACCCGGTTGTTTGTCCAGGGCTGCGCCGCGATCCAGTCGAGCGTGTCGTAGCCGTCCGCCGCATCGTCGGCATAGACGCGGTCCTCGCCCTCGGAGCCGTGGCGGCCGCGGCAGTCCTGGTACACCGCGGCATAGCCATGCGCCGTGATCGCGCGCCAGCCGCGCAGGATCGAGCCGCGCATCGGTTCGGCCGGGTTCGGCAGCCAGGCGTGCAGGGGGTCGAATTTGTCGCGCGCGTTGGCGGCGGCGATGCCGTAAGGCGTGCGGTGCACAATGACCGGAAAGCGCGCGCCCTCCGGAGGCAGGAAAACGAACGTGTTGAGACGGGCGCCGTCGCGCATCGGCACCATCGCCTGACCGCAACGCGCACCGCTCCCGGGATCGATCATCCAATCCATGCGTCATCCACCTCGGCCGGATCGATTTCCCAACCTTGTGCCTCCAGGGGAGGTGGCAACGACAATACCGTCAAATGCGCCGTCTCGCGTCGCGGATCAGACCCTCTCCGCCGCGGGCGCGCCTTGCGCGCCATGCCTCCGCTTGGCTTGTCGCCGCCCTTCTTTCAAGCGGGATTAAACCGGCGGACCCCCTACAACGCCGGACAGATCACGGCCAGCTGCAAAGCGCCCGGCACCCGCTTGAACGGCCATCCCCGAGCCGCTATCTTCCCGTCTCGCCTCGGCAAGCCCGGCAGTACGGAGTCCCCTTCGTCTAGAGGCCCAGGACACCGCCCTCTCACGGCGGCAACACCGGTTCGAATCCGGTAGGGGACGCCAACATGTTTCAATAACTTGCGGACGAAGTCGGAGTTTGGTGTTCCGGCTGTCCAGGGGTCGCGGAAGATCTGACCTCTGCCACGGGGGGCCATGTCGCTGGTAGGCAGAGCGCCGTTCCTGGCCAGTTTAGTCCATGCGGTAAGCCGGACCTTATCGAGGCGGGATCGAGAGTTCATCCAGCCGTTCCGCCAAGCGATTCAATTCCCATTCGCGCGCCAGCCCGGCCGCTCTGGCCCAGGTCGGCGTCTGGTCGTCGAGCGGCGGCAGCGGCGCCGTGGCGTCCATTGCGGCGATGCGGCGGTAGAGCCGAAGGTCGTCGGATTCGGTAGCGAAGCGACCGTCGGCGAGCGCATCCTCGAGCGTTTGGTAGCGCCGGAGCAGGGACGCCGCGC
This sequence comes from Alphaproteobacteria bacterium, assembly GCA_050181375.1. GTDB lineage: Bacteria > Pseudomonadota > Alphaproteobacteria > ATCC43930 > CGMCC-115725 > DATARH01. The sequence continues at coordinate 17,850 of JBFXDF010000003.1, read as the reverse complement.
TTTTCGGTCCGATGCCCCGCGCCCCCGGAAGCCTGTCCGACGGATCGCCGCGCAGCGCGATAAAATCGGGCACCTGCTCGGGTTCTACGCCGTAGCGGTCGCGGACCTCGGCCGGGCCGATCCGCGCCATCTCCCCGGCTTTAACCGGGTGCAGGATCGTGACGGTTGCCGATGCCAGTTGGAACGCATCGCGGTCGCCGGTGGCGACAAGGGTGCGTCCGTCGCGCCGGGTTTCCGCAGCGGCGGCGGCGGCGAGGAAGTCATCGGCCTCGTAGCCGGCCTCCTTGGCACTGAGGAAGCCGCAGGCCGCGACAAATTCCGGGAGGAGTTCCAGCTGCTCGATCAGCTCGCTGTCGAATTGGCGGCCGCCTTGATAGGCGGGAAACAGTGTCTGGCGGTATGTCAGCGCGCCGAGCGTGTCCCAGCCAACCAGCACGGCGCGTGGCCGTTCGCTCTCGTATAGCCTCAGCAGGAAATTGGCGAAGCCGACGATGGCGCCGCCGCCGCGATTACCGGCTCGCCGGATCGATTTGGGCAAGGCATGGTAGGAACGGTGGGCGAAGTTGTCGCCATCGATGACGAGCAGGGGGCGGCCGGCTTCGGGCATCGTCCCTCACAGACCATGATCGGGGTTCCCGCGTTCCCAATCGTGTGACGTTTCGATCGGCACGTCACGACGCGCGGGGCTTCTTATGCACTATCTGGAAAAGCTTCACCAACACGGTCTCGCCCAATCCCGTGAGTTCCGGCGGATGTCACCCAATTGAACCGAGACCGCCGATCCAGTCCGTGCACGCGAGGCTTTAGCAAGACGGCCCGATCCGGCATCATCGCCGCTTCGCGTCGAACACTCGGTCCGAGATCAGCATGGAAACGGTTCGCGTCGTCTGCGCGCATGACTGCCCGGACATGTGTTCGCTATTGGCCGAGGTGGACAACGGCCGCGTGCTGCGCGTGCGCGGCGACCCGGAGCAGCCGTTCACCGCCGGGTTCGCCTGCGCCAAGGTCAATCGCGACGCCGATCTCGTGCATTCGACCGAGCGCATCAAGACGCCGCTGCGCCGCATCGGCCCAAAGGGCGAGGCCCGCTTCGCGCCGATCAGCTGGGATTCGGCGCTCGACGAGATCACCACACGGTGGCGGCAGATCATCGCCGGGTCGGGGCCGCTGGCGCTGCTCGGATATGCCTATAGCGCGCATCAGGGGGCGTTTAACCGGAATCTGCTGAGCGGGATGTTCCACGCGCTCGGCGCCAGCCGGCTGATCGCCGGAACCGTCTGCGACACGTGCTGCGAGGAAGCCTGGAACGTCACGGTCGGCCCGGTCGGCGGCGCCGACCCGGAAGCGGTCGAGGACAGCGACCTGGTCGTCGGGTGGGGCGCCGATCTGATGGCGACCAACGTGCATTTCTGGGCCAAGGCCGAGGAAGCGCGGCGCCGCGGCGTCAAGATCGTCGTCATCGACCCGCGCAAGAGCCGCACGGCGCGGCAGGCCGACCGGCATCTGCAGATCCGCATCGGCACCGACGCGGCGCTTGCGCTCGGGGTCATGCACATTCTGGTGCGCGACGGGCTGGTCGACCGCGACTACATCGCGGCGCGCACGACCGGCTTCGACCGGCTCGAAGCCGAGATATTGCCGCGCTTCCCGCCGGCCCGCGTCGCCGGGATCACCGGCCTCGCCGAAGCCGACATCGAGGAGTTTTCGCACATTTACGGCGCCGCGAAACGGTCGTTCATCCGGCTCGGCGAGGGCATGACGCGGCTGGCGCGCGGCGGCGAGGCGCTGCGCGCGGTGGCGCTGCTGCCGGGCGTCACCGGCGCCTACGGACGGCGCGGCGGCGGCGCGCTGCTGTTGACCGCGGCATCGTGCGAGTTGAATTACGGCGCGCTGCGGCGGCCGTCCGGACCGGCCGAGACCCGCCTCGTCAACCACTCGCGGCTCGGCGACGCGCTGCTCAGCATGGCCGATCCGAAGCTGCTGGGGCTGTTCGTCGCGGCGAACAACCCGGCCGTGACCTGTCCCGACGCCGGCAAGGTAAGACGGGGCCTGATGCGCGAGGACCTGTTCACGGTCGTGCACGACCCGTTTCTATCGGTGACCGCGCGCTACGCCGATATCGTGCTGCCCGCGACCACCTATCTCGAAACCGAGGACTTCTACCGTGCCTACGGCACCTATCGGATGCAGTACGGGCGCGCGGCGGTCTCACCGCAGGGCGAGGCGCGGTCGAATATGCGGCTGGCGCAGGAACTGGCGCGCCGCATGGGTCTCAGCGATCCGGTCTTTCGCATGTCCGAGCCGGAGCTGCTGGGGGTGCTGTTCGACGGTGCCGCAGGTCATGTCGCCAAGGCCGATCTCGATGCGGTGCGCTCCGGCCGATCCCTGCGCTACGGCGAGCCAGTCGGGCAGGAATTCCGCACGCCATCGGGACGGCTCGAATTCTATTCCGAGCAACTGGCGGCCTCCGGGATCGACCCGATGCCCGACTGGCGGCCCGACGCGCAGGAGGAGCGCGATCGGGCGCGCTGGCCGCTGCGGCTGCTGACCGCGCCGGGCTATTTCCAGGCGCACACGGCCTATTCGGGCGTCGAGTTTCTGCGCCGCCGCGAGGGACCGCCCTATTGCGTGCTGCACCCCGAGGAGGCGGCGCGGCGCGGTCTGGCCGACGGCGCGACGGTGCGGCTCCATAACGAGCGCGGCGCGGTCGGCTTGCTGCTGCGGGTCAGCGACGAGGTCCTGCCGGGTGTCGTGCTGGTGCCGGGTCAACGGCCCGACGACGAGGCGGCGGAAGGCACGATCAATCTGTTGTGCTCCGACCGCTACACCGATCTCGGCGACGGCGCGACCTACCAGAGCACGTTTCTCGAGGTCGCCGCGTGGTGAGGGCCTATTCCCTGCCAACAGGGAATTGTTGTCCTCCGTAGATATATTTTGACAATATCATCAATTGGTTATGGAGATTTTCTCATCGGCGGCAGGGAAATCGGCGGCACCCGAACAGGGAAATCGGCGACGCGAACAGGGAATTCTCCGCGGTCGAACAGGCAATTAAGGCGACGCGCACCGCCGCCCAGTCTCATAGCGCCTCATCTTGTCAACTCCGGTGCAGTATGCGCCGCGATTGCGGCATTTTTAGCGGCGCCCCTAACCGGTGCGGGAGGCTTTGGCGACGCCGGCGACAGCCAATTACGATCCCGCAATCGCCGCTTCGCGGCGCAGGCGGCGGCGCGCGACGACGGGGATCAGCAGCGACACGCCGAGCGTCCCCAGTCCGATCGCGGTCGGCCAGAACAGACCGGCATGCCAGCCGGCCCCCTCCAGCATCGCCTTACCGCCGGCCGCGCCGAGATCGGCGTAGGCGATCGTCAGCGGCAACTGACCGAGCAGCGAGCCGATCACGTAAGCGACAAGGCCGACACGGGTCAGCCCAAAGGCGTAGTTCGTCAGGCTGTGCGGGATCAGCGGCAGCAGCCGAACCATCGCCACGGTGCGCCAGCCGCCCTTTTCGGCGCGCGCCAGCAGCGCCCGCAGCCGGACCGGGTCGGCCCGCTCGACAAACCCCGCGTACAGGTGACGCGCGACGAGGTACCCCGCCACCGCGCCCGCCAGGCTGCCGACCGCCGCCCATACCGGCCCCCACCATCCCCCGAACAATAGCCCGGCGGCGACCGCGAGCAGCGTGCGCGGCACGAAGAACAGGCTCGCGGCGACATGCAGCACGATAAACCCGAGCGGGGCGAATCTATGCCCCGCGAGCAGCGCGGCGATCGCGAGCGGGTCGAAGGCACCGCGCCAATGCCACGCCGCCGCCGCGCCGACCGCCACCAGCCCGACCACGGCAACACGCCGGGCGACGGCGCCAAATGTCGGACCAGCCGGCGCCGAGCCTGACACGACATCCGGCCGCACCCCCTCCCCTACCCTCCCGTCCGCGGGCTTGACCCGCGGATCACGGGGGAAGGAAGGATCGGGGCAGCGGTCGGGTTTTCGGCTGGCCGATGTCACCGCAACGCCGGCTCCGGCCGGGCGGCATGCGGCTGACGCGCCGGAATACGCGCCGGCGTTTCGGCGGGCGCCGCATCCGCCTCGGCCAGTTCGGGGACGGCACAGCGGCGGCGCAGCCACATCACGCCGAGCAGATCAACAATCCCGACCCCGAGCCGATCAAGCACGCCGTATTTGGAAACGCCGCGCTGCCGCGGGCGATGATTGACGGGCACCGAGCGCACGATGCCGCCCTCGCGCAGGACGAGCGCCGGCAAAAACCGGTGCATGTGGTCGAAATAGGGGAGATCGAGGAACAGCGCGCGCGGAAACAGCTTCAGCCCGCAACCGGTATCCGGCGTGTCGTCGCGCAACAGCCGGCGCCGCACCGCGTTGGCGACCGCCGAGGCTCCCCGCTTCGACCGGCTGTCCCGCCGCCGCCCGCGATGTCCGACAATCATCAGCCGCGGTTGCAGGTCAGCGGCGCACGCCTCCCGCGCGATACGCCACAGCGCCGGGATGTCGGCGGGATCGTTCTGGGCGTCGCCGTCGAGGGTCGCGATCCAGCCGCCGTTCGCGGCCTTGACGCCGCTGCGAATCGCGGCGCTCTGACCGTAGCTGCGGGCATGGCGGATCAGGCGAAGCGGCGGCGCCGCGGTCGTCAGCCGGCGGATCTCGGCGGCGGTCGAGTCGGTGCTCCCGTCATCGACATAGACAATCTCGTAGGCGGCGATCCCGTTCAGAGCGGCGGCGATCTCGGCGACCAGCGGGGCGATATTGCCGGCCTCGTTTCTGACCGGGATGACAACCGAGATATCCATCCGCCGGAGACCGTCCCCCTTGCGGCGCCGCCATCGCTCCCCGCGCGTGCGCCGGCGGCGATGTTTAACACGTTTGACAAGACACGAAAAAGCTCCGTTCGAATGCCCGTCGGACCCGGAACCTAACGGCGGCTCGGTGGATTAACATAAAACTATGACCGAGAAGCAAATCAGAGAACTGGCTGCGATCCTGGTGAACGAATACGGCCATGCGGCGCTGCAGGTGGCCGAGCGCCGGCGCGATCAGCATGCGCATAAGCGGCATTCCGACGCCTATCGCGTGTGGGCGCGCATCGCGGAAGCCACCGCACGGCTGCTCCGGGTCGTCCCGCCTCAGCGGGTCGCGGCGGGCTGCGCCTAGCCGGGACGTCCGCCCGGCGAAACCGGGTGCGGCCGGAACGCATGATGGTGGCCGGCGGCGTATAAGCGGCTGTCGCTACCGGTGCCGGCCAGCGCCGGACCTACCAGGATCAGCGCGGTACGCGTGATGCCGGCCTCCTTTACCCGTTCGCGGATCGCGCCGAGCGGACCGCGCAGCAGTTGCTCCTCGGGCCAGCCGACCCGGTACGCGACAACCACCGGGCAATCGCCGCCGTAATGCGGCAACAGCATCCGCACGATGCGGGCGAGATTGGCGATCGACAGGTGGATCGCCAAGGTCGCGCCGGTTGCCGCGAGGCGATCGAGGTTCTCGCCGGGCGGCATCGGCGACGAGCGGGTCGCGGTCCGCGTCAGGATCACGGTTTGCGCCACTTCCGGGACGGTCAGCTCCAGCCGCAGCGCGGCGGCGGCGGCGGCGAAGGCCGGCACTCCCGGCGTCACGTCGAACGGGATCGCGAGCGCCTCGAGCCGCCGCATCTGCTCGGCGATCGCGCCGTAAATCGACGGGTCGCCGGAATGGACCCGCGCGACATCGAGCCCGGCCCGGTGCGCGGCGGCGATTTCGTCGACGATCTGGTCGAGCGTCAGCGGCGCGGTATCGACGATCCGGGCGCCCGGCGGCGCGGCCTCGACAATCGCGCGCGGCACCAGCGAGCCGGCGTATAAACACACCAGGCACCGCTCGACGAGCCGCAAGCCGCGCACCGTGATCAGATCGGGCGCCCCCGGTCCGGCGCCGATAAAGTGAACCGTCACCGAACCGGCTCGTCGGGAGAGCCGTGATCGAAATAGCCTCTGGGGGTATAGACCCGCGGCGTTGCGCCGGGCACGAGGCGGGTGCGGCTGCTGCCGACCAGCACGATGCTCAGCATGTCCACCGTTTCGCTCCCGGCGAGCCGGTCGAGCGGCACGATCCCGGTCGTCTCGCCGGCGCGGCCGAGATTGCGCGCGATGACGCACGGCGTACCGGGCGGGCGATGACGGAGCAGCAGACCCGCCGCCTCGGCCAGCCTGCCCGGCCGCCGGGCCGAGCGCGGATTGTAGAGCGCGACGACAAAATCGGCGCTAGCGGCGGCTTCGAGACGGGCGCGGATCGCCTGCCACGGGGTCAGCAAATCGGAGAGCGAGATCGCGCAGAAATCGTGGCCGAGCGGCGCGCCGGCCCGCGCGGCGGCGGCATGCATCGCGCTGACGCCCGGCGCGACCGCGATTTCGACCGCCGACCAGTCGCGCCGTCCCTCGCGCTCAATCAGCTCGAAGACCAGCGCCGCGAGGCCGTAAACGCCGGGATCGCCGGACGAGACCAGCGCGACCGACCGCCCTTCGGACGCCAGATCGAGCGCGAGCCGGACCCGTGACGCCTCCTCGCCGATTGCGCCGTCGTGCCGGCGCTTGCCCGCGATCGCACCGCCGAGCAGGTCGAGATAGAGCCCATAGCCGACGATCTCACCGGCTGCCGCGAGCAGCGCCGTGGTCTCCGGCGTCCGCCAGGCACGATCGCCGGGGCCGGTGCCGACAATCGCCAGCCGGCCGCGCGGCCGCCCGATCGAATTGGCGTCGAGCGGCGCGGCGGCGCGCGCGATCGCGCAGGTGGCGCGGCGCGACTGGCGGCGCGGAACGACAAGGGCGCCGTCCGGTCCGGCGGCGGCCAGCGCCGCGCCCTCGGCCACCCCCCAGCAGCCGGTGGCCCGGAACGCGGCGTCCGACCGGATCGTCAGGCGCCCGGTTTCGGCAAGCAGCCGAGACGCCGGAAAGAACCGGGCCGGGACCCCGAGCGCCCTCGCGAGGTCATGGATCGCCGGTTCGTCGGTCTTGAGGTCGATCGAGACGATCGCGGCAACCGCTTGCGGCGCCAGCCCCGCGGCGGCGAGCGCATCATGCGCCAGCGCGGCGACCTCCTCGGCCGCGACGCCGCGCTCGCAGCCGATCCCGAGCGCCAGAAGCGGCGGATGGAACACGAGCGCATCGCACTCCGGCGAAACCCGGCGATGGGTTACGACAACCCGCAAACCCTTACCCGCCCGCGGGCTTCGCCCACGGGCACCCCCGGATCGCGTCCGGGGCAGGCTCTCTCCCGGATTGCGAGAGAGGGGGGGACCCGCGCCGTAGGGCGTGGGAGGGTGAGGGTCAGCGTCCATACCCCAAGCGATGGTTCCGGCACGCAGCCAGTCGGCGCGGGCGGCCTCTTCGACAAGGGTTACCGGCCGGCCGGCCAGCAGCGCGGCGGCCGTCGGCTTCACCCGCTCGGGGTTGGCGATGCGCCAACCGGGCGGCGGTTCGTCGAGCGCGAAGCCGAGAACCAGGTCGCCCGCCGTCGTGATCGCCGCGACGCCGCCGAACGCTTCGGCGAGAGTGCGCGCCAGCGCATTGGCGCCGCGATGACCGCCGAGGAGGGGCACCGCGACCGACCCGTCCTCGGCGAGCGCGACGACCGGCGGCTCGGCGCCCTTGTCCGACAGCAGCGGCGCCAACGCCCGGATCAGGATGCCGCTGGCGCACAACCCGACAACCGGCCGCCCCGCCGCGAACAGTTCCCTCAGTCGCGGGATGAGGCGGTCGTAGGTTTCGTCCCATTTGCCGGCGCCAGTGGCCGGACCGACCAGCCGGGCGCCCGGCAGCAGGTCGCGAGCGCGGCCCCCGAGCACGGCGCCGCCGCGTCCGAGCACGACGACGGCGGCGCCGTGCGGCAAGCCCGGGTCGGTGTCGCGGAGGGTCACCCGCTTGCCCCCGACATCGCCCCCGACATCGCCGCTGGGCGCCGCACCAGGGCGGTCGCGAAATACGGCACCGCGCCCGGATCGACCGCCGCGAGCGCGGCAACCCGTTGGCTCGGCCAGCCGGCATGCTCGACATAGATCGCCGATTCGAGCATTCCGAGCCGCTGCAACACGCGGCGCAGCTTCGGGAAATGGCGACCAAGCTTTACCACGGCGGCGGCCTCGGCGCCCTTGAGGGCCGCGGCCAATTCCTCCTCGGGCAATGTCGCGGGCACGATCGACAGCGTTTCGTCGCGCTGCGCCAGCACCGCGCCGGCCGCCGCCGCGCAGGCGGTGATCGACGTGACGCCGGGCACGATCGCGACCGGAACGCCGTGATCGAGCTCCGCCAGGAGGCCGGCGAAGCTGCCGTACAGCAGCGGGTCTCCGGCGCATAAATAGGCCACGTCGTCGCTCGCCCGCAGCACCGCTTCGATCTGCGCCGCCGCGTCCTGATAGATGGCCCGCGGCGGCGGACCCGGCCGCATCGGAAAGCGGATCGCGATCTCCGGCTGACCGCGATCGAGCCACTGCGCGGCGATGCCGCGAGCGACGCTGTCGCCGCTATCCGGGGCCGGGTACGCGATCACCGCGACCGACCGCAGCACGCGCAACGCCTTCAATGTCACCAGCTCGGGATCGCCCGGCCCGAGCCCGACCCCGTATAATCGCCCCAGCTTCATCTCACCCCGGTTTTACCGCGGAATACTGCGTGACCGGCAGCAGCGGACGCCAGGCATGATGCGCGCCAAGCGGCTCGGCGCGGCTGACCGCGATCCGGGTCAGCTCGCCGCCGTTCCGCTCCCGCCAGTCGAGCAGGCGGCGTTCGCCTTCGATGCTGACGGCATTGGCGACCAGCCGCCCGCCGCTGCGCAGCGCCGCCCACGCTGTATCTAGAAGAATGGGACCGGCGATGCCGCCGCCGATGAAGATCGCGTCGGGCCGCGGCAGGCCGGCCAGCGCCTCGGGAGCCCGGCCGGCGACTACGCGCAACCCCGGCACCCCGAGGCGCGCGGCGTTGCGCGCGATGATTGCGGCGCGCGCCTCGTGCTGCTCGACCGCGATCGCCACGGCGCCCGCAACCGCGCGCAGCCATTCGATCGCGATCGAGCCGCACCCGGCCCCGACATCCCACAGCGTCTCGCCCGGGAGCGGAGCGAGGCGCGCGAGGGTCATCGCCCTGATCTCGCGCTTGGTCAGCTGCCCGTCATGATCGAACGCGTCGTCCGGCAGGCCGGCAAGCCGCGCAAGCGGGCGCGCACCGGGACCCGGTACGCATTCGAGCGCGATCGTGTTGAGGTCGGCGGCGCGGCGTTCGCCCCAGTCCTCGGCGGGGCCGGAAAAGACCGCCTCGCGCTCGCCGCCGAGATGCTCGAATACCGTCATGCGGCTCGGCCCCCAGCCGGACGCGCACAGCAGAGCGGCGACGCCGCGCGGCGTATCGCCGTCATGCGACAGCAGCAGCAGCCGGGCGCCGGGCGCCAGATGCAGACGCAGACTGTCGAGCGGTCTGCCGTGCAGGCTCAGCGCAATGCAATCCTCGATCGCCCAGCCGAGCCGCGACGCGGCCAGGCTGAAGACGCCCGGATGCGGCACGATGGTTATCTCGTCGATCGGGAAATGCCGCGCGAGCAAGGCTCCGATGCCGTACCACATGGGGTCGCCGCTCGCCAGCACGGTAACCCGGATGCCGCGCCGCGCCGCGATATCGCCGAGCGTATCGCCGATCGGGCGGCGCCAGACCAGCCGCTCGGCCCGGTCCAGCGGCGCCATTGCCGGCGGCACCATCGCGAGATGCCGGGCGCCGCCGACCAGCAGCTCCGCGGTTGCGATCAGGGTACGTGCCGCCGGGCTGATCCCGGCCATCCCGTCGGCGCCGATGCCGACGACGCTGAGCCAGCGGTGCATGCCGGCGCCGTTCATGTCAGCGGGGCGCACACAGCGCGTTGACCGAAGCCGCCGCCAGCGCGCTGCCGCCGCGCCGTCCGCGCAGCGCGATAAACGGCAATCCGCGGCCAAACCCGACCAGCGCCTCCTTCGCCTCGGCGGCGCCGACAAACCCCACCGGGAAACCGAGCACCAGCGCCGGCGGGGGTGCCCCCGCGGCAATGATTTCCAGCAGGTGGAACAACGCGGTCGGCGCGTTGCCGATCGCGACGACGGCGCCGGCCAGATGGGGGCGCCACAACTCGACCGCGGCGGCGCTGCGGGTCGTGCGCATGTCGGAGGCTAACGACGCCACGGCGGGGTCGCGCAACGCGCAGATCACCGGATTGCCGGCCGGCAACAGAGCTTCCGTGATCCCGGAGGCAACCATAAAGCTGTCGGCGAGGATCGGCGAGCCATTTGCCAGAGCGCGCCGACCGGCGGCGACGGCGCCGCGCGACCAGGCGAGGTCGTCGAGGATCGAAACATCCCCCGCGGCGTGCGCCAGGCGCACGGCGAGCGGGCGCAGCGCCGCCGGGAAACGACCGAGATTAGCCGCCTCGCGGACCAGGGCGAATGAGCGCTCGTAAATGGCGGCCGGATCGCGGAGGTATTCAAGACCTCCCTCTCCCGCATTGTGGAGGAGCGGGGGATCCACGCCGCAGGGCGTAGGGGTGTGAGGGTTGGCGGCCAGAGCCGCCGCCGGTCTCCCCCTCACCCCGACCCTCTCCCCCACTCGGGGAGAGGGGGATTTGGCGACGGCGTTACGGGGGGCCCGGGTGCGCTCGCGGGGCGCCATCACCCCGAGCGTCCAGGCTTCCTCGGTTGCGATTGTCCGAACCTGCTGTGCGTTCAAGCCGGGAGGGCCGGCCAGCCAGCGCATCAGCTCCCCGCTGCGCGCCTGCTCGGCGAAAATCCGCGCGACGGTGCGCACCTGCGCCCTGTCCTTCGGCTCTCCGGGTTCGGCCCGCACCGGCCACCATGACGGCCACACCTCGGCGAACACGATTTGCGCGCCGCCGGATCGCACCTCGTCCGACACGGTGCTGGCGGATCGCGCGAAGCCGGTTTCGAACGGCCACACGCGGGCCCGGTCGGCCCATTCGGGGTCGTCGCGCAGCGCTCGAACGACCGGGATCCCGGTCAGGGCCTGGCTGCCGACCGACCCGGTATAGGCCAGCTTCCAGCACGGCTGCGCCCCGATCATCCAGGTATCGATCAGCCGTTTTTCGGCGAGGCCGTTGCCGTCGTGGCCCTGGTGGTGCGTCGCGCCGAGAAACGGCCCCGCGGCGCCCGCCGGACAGCCCCAGAACGGAAACTGGCCGCCCGACACGCGCCGGTTGAGCGTCGCGCCGACCTCAAACCGGTTGTTGCGGTTGCGCTCGTCGTCGGCGATCAGCGAGGCGATCTCGTCCCATACGGCGCGCCACGGCGGTTTGCCCGCCAGTCCCAAACCGGCGGCGAAACCGGCGGGGTAGCCGAACGGGAAATCAAACCCGGCCAGTATCCGCTCGCCGCGTTCAACCGAATCGGCGAGCACCGCTCGCAGCATCGCCTTCGCCGCGTGGCGGGTCGGCGGGTTTTCGAGCAGCAATTCGGCCCCGTCGCGGCCGACGCCGCAGATCCAGATGCTGTCGCGGCCGGTCTTTGGCGTCCCGGCCGCGCTCCAATCAACGATTACGATCCGGTCGAACAGCGCTCCGCCCCCGCGTCAGCCCCCGTGATGATGCCCATGCGCATGGGGATGCGCATGACCGTGATCGTCGTGGTGCCCGACCCCGGCGCCGCGCACGTGATGGTGATGCCCCTGCTGCGGCGCGCCGACCGAATCGTCGTATCCGACGATGCGGGTACGGTACTTGCACAGCTGGCAGTTCGTCGCCGGCGAGCCGGTATCGCATTCATCGACCCGGTCAAGAAACGCGTCGACGACCTTCGCGTGGTCCCGCAAGTAGCCGGCCTTGACAAACGCGGTCTCCGGAAAGCGGGCGGCGGCGTTGTCGGTCTCGGCGTAGATGCGTTTGACCAGCACCCCGGTGAACAGAAAATATGGAAAGACGACGATTCGGCGGAACCCGAGCCGGGCCGCTCTGTCGAGGGCCGCGCCGACGCGCGGGTGCGCGACGCCGCTGAACGCCGTCTCGGCCCAGCCGAACCCAAGCCCCTCCCACAGCATGCGCGCGACCTTCGCGATGTTCGCGTTGGCGTCGGGGTCGTTGGTGCCGCGGCCGACGACCACGAGCAGCGAATCCGAGCGCTCGCGCTGCGGCGCGACCGCGGCGATGCGCTCGGCCGCCGCCTCCAGCAGTTTTGCGTCTATCCCAAGATCGCGCGCGAGCCGCACATCGGCCCCCGGATGCGAGGCCATGAAGCTGTTCATTTCCCACGGCAGGTCGTTCTTGACGTGGCTCGCCGCGAACAGCATGCCCGGTATGGCCAATATCCGCCCCGCGCCGCGCGCGTGCAGTTCGGTGAGCGCCTCGCCGATCGTCGGGCGAACGAATTCGAGATAGCCGGTCGCGAAATCGCGCCCTTGGAGGCGGGCGCGCAACGAAGCGGCCGCCTGCTCGAATTCTTCGATGGCGTCGGGGTCGCGGCTGCCGTGGCCGCACAGCAGCACCGCCGCTTCGCTCATTGCCGATCTCTCCCCCGATTCATCGCGTCCGATTGATCCCGGCGGCATCACGGTCGAGATTGCCGCCGCGATGACGCCGCCCTCCCTGAGCGACCCGCTGATGCTGCTGCTCGCCGGCCTGGCGATCGACGCGCTGTTCGGCGACATGCCGATCGTGTTCCGGTTCGTGCCGCACCCGGTCGTGCTCGCCGGGCGGGCGATCTCGTTCTTCGATCGCAAGCTCAACCGGCCGCAACGCACCGAACGGGCGCGTCGCGAGCGCGGCATTCTGACCGTGATCGCACTGGTCGGCGGGGCCGCCGCGATCGGCTGGCTGATCCAGGCGCTGTGCCGCGGCCGCCCGGTCGGCGCGCTGATCGAGGTGCTGCTGATCGGCATCCTGGTCGCGATGCGGAGCCTGTTTCTGCACGTTGCCGCGGTCGCGCTGGCGCTGCGCGACGGTGGGGTCGAAGCCGGGCGAAGGGCGGTCAGCCACATCGTCGGCCGCGACCCGGCGTGGCTCGACCGGCACGGTGTCGCGCGCGCCGCGATCGAGAGCCTGGCCGAGAATTTCAGCGACGGCGTCGTGGCGCCGGTCTTCTGGTATCTGGTCGGCGGGCTGCCGGGCCTGTTCGCGTACAAAATGGCGAACACGCTCGACAGCATGATCGGGCATCGCTCGGAACGCTATCGCGCGTTCGGCTGGGCCGCGGCGCGGTTCGACGACCTGCTGAACCTCGCTCCGGCGCGGCTCAGCGGCCTGCTGCTCGCGGCGGCGGCGGTGTTCGTCAGAGACGCGCGGCCGGGCCGGAGCGTCGTCACGATGCTGCGCGATGCGAGAAAGCACCGCTCGCCGAATGCCGGCTGGCCAGAGGCGGCGATGGCCGGGGCGCTCGGTCTCGCGCTGGCCGGGCCGCGCCGCTATGCCGAGGGCACCGTCGAGGACCCGTGGATCGGCGACGGCACGGCGCGGGCGCGAGAGGCCGACATCGCGCGGGCACTGCGGCTGTATTATGTGGCGTGCCTGGTGCTGAGCGGCGGTCTGGCGGTCGCCTGGATCGGGCTGCATGTCAGGCTGCCCGGGTGAGATCGGGCGGGCGCGCGGCGGCCAGCAGCGCATCGATGCCGAGGTGCCGTTCGAGGTGATCGGCCAGTCGATCGAGAATGCCGTCGATCATCGCCTCATAGGCAACGCCGGGGCCGCGATCGGCGCCGAGCCGGGCCAGGAATGCGCGGCGGAACCGGTCGTTCGCGAACAGCCCGTGCAGATAGCAGCCGGCGACGCGGCCATCGGCGCTGACGGCGCTGTCGGGCCGTCCGGCGAGATCGAGCATCGGGCGGGCAAGGCCGGCGCCGCTGGTCGTGCCGAGATGCATCTCGTAGCCGCGCACTTGCATGCCGGTCGCGAGGTCGGTGCCGGTTGTTTCGCGGAGCTGCTTTTCGGGGCCCAGGACCGTTTCGATGTCGAGCAGGCCGAGCCCCGCCGCCGCGCCGGCGGGACCTTCGCGCCCCTCGGGATCGGCGACGCGCCGGCCGAGCATCTGATAGCCGCCGCACAGCCCGAGAATGCGCCCGCCGTGCCGGTAATGCGCGAGGATGTCGATGTCCCATCCCTCGCGCCGCATGTCGGCGAGATCGGACAGAGTCGCCTTCGATCCCGGCAGAATGACGAGCGCGGCGTCGCGCGGCAGGGGTCTGCCGGAAGGCACCATTACGAGTTCGACGCCAGGCTCGGCGCGCAGCGGGTCGAGATCGTCGAAATTGGCGATGCGCGGCAGCAGCGGAACGGCGATCTTGACGCGCATACCCTTACCCGGCGCCGCGCTGCGCGCGCCGCCACCCTCTCCCGCAGCGCGGGAGAGGGGTATTGACGCATCGCCCATCTTTTCCCTCTCCCGCACCGCGCGAGAGGGGGGACCGGTCGCGATAGCGGCCGGTGGGTGAGGGTAACGCCGCAGCGCCATCGAATCCTCGGCGGGGAGCAGCGAGGCCTCGGCGAAAAACGGCACGACGCCGAAGCACGACCACGCGGTGCGCTCGCCGATCGCGGCGATGCCGCCATCGAACAGCCTCGAATCGCCGCGGAATTTATTGACGATATATCCCGCGATCCGGCCCCGTTCGAGGCGCGACAGCAGCGCGTGAGTGCCGACGAGCTGGGCGATGATGCCGCCGCGCTCGATGTCGCCGATCAGCGCAACCGGCACATCGGCCGCCTCGGCAAAGCCCATATTGGCGATATCGCCCGAGCGCAGATTGACCTCGGCCGGGCTGCCGGCGCCCTCGACGAGCACGAGATCGGCGTCGGCGCCGAGCCGATCGAAGGCAGCCAATACGGCGGGCAGCAGAGTTGGCGCCAGTTTCCGGTAATCGCGCGCCGACGCGCTGCCGTGGACCCGGCCGCGCAGCACGATTTGCGAGGCACCGTCCGATTGCGGCTTCAGCAGCACCGGGTTCATGTCGCTGACCGGGGCGACGTTGCAGGCGCGCGCCTGCAAGGCCTGCGCCCGCCCGATCTCGCCGCCGTCTTCGGTTACCGCGGCATTGTTCGACATGTTCTGCGGCTTGAACGGCCGGACTCTGAGGCCGCGTCGCGTGAAGGCGCGAGCCAGTCCAGCGACGAGCAGCGACTTGCCGACATCCGACCCGGTGCCTTGCAGCATCAGCGCGCGGGTCATGCGTCGATCTCGCTGTCATCGCGACGAGCAATGACGATATCGGTCAAAACTCGATCCCCGGCTGCGCCTTGACCCCGGCGCGGAACGGGTGCTTGACGAGCGTCATCTCAGTGACGAGGTCGGCGAGTTCGATCAGCGGCGCCGGCGCGTTGCGGCCGGTCACGACGACATGCAGGTCGCGCGGCTTGCCGCGCAGCACGGCGATCACCTCGTCGAGCGGCAGGTAGTCGTAGCGCAGCACGATGTTGAGTTCGTCGAGCAGCACCATCCGGTAGGACGGGTCGGCGATCATCTCCTTGGCCGCCTCCCAGGCGGCGCGGGCGGCGGCGATGTCGCGGGCGCGGTCCTGCGTGTCCCAGGTGAACCCCTCCCCCATCGCGCGGCAGGTGACGAGATCGGGAAACCGCGCCAGTACGGTGCGTTCGCCGGTGCTCCAGGCGCCCTTGACAAACTGCACAACGCCGACCCTGAACCCGTGCCCGATGCAGCGCAGCACCATGCCGAACGCGGCGGTCGATTTGCCCTTGCCGGCCCCGGTATGCACGATGACAAGGCCGCGCTCCTCGGTCTTGGTCGCGAGCACCTTGCGCCGCGCCGCCTGCCGCCGCGCCATCTTCTCGCGGTGCAGCCGATTGATCTCGGATTCGTCAGCGGGATCGGCGGTCATGGTTTGCGGGGTCATGTTCGCGGCCGGAAAGCGACGAGCGGCAGCTGCGCGGCGAGAAGGCGGCGCTCGCTTTCGGTGCCGTGGTAGGGCCACCCCAGGAGCCGGCTCAACACGAACCGCACGACCGGCGCGACAAACCGGTTGCGCCGCTCGTAGCCCGCGACGACGCGCACGGCTTCGTCCGCCGCGAGAACGCGATGCGACGCGGCGAAACGCGACCGGCCGATCATGACCTCCTCCGCATCCGGACGGGCCTCGATATTCCGCAGCCAATCGGCATCGCGGCCGAACCCGCTCACGACGACGGCTTCCGGCCCCTGCTCGCGGTACTCGACGATTTCGAGGACCGTTTCGCGCCGCAACCCGGTCCGCCGTCCGGCATGGATCAGCAACAGAAAGCGGCGGCCAAGCAGGCACCCCCATCCGCGGCGATAGAGCGATGCCGGAGCCCGCAGCAGGAGACGCCGGAACGGGGCGAGGCGCGCGCTCAATGTCCCTCCCCCACAAGCGCGGCGCGGACGCTGTTGCGGCGCGGGCGCCACAGGCCGCGCTCGACCGCCTCGCGAAACCGGCTCTCGGTCTCGGCGAGCGCCGCCGGGTTGTGGGCCGCGATAAACGCGCGCACGTCGGGATCGCCGAGATAGGCCTCGTACAGCGCATCGAAGTGCGAATCGTCGACCGCCCGCGCCGTCGCGGCGAAGGCGAACAGGTAATCGACCGTCGCGGCGATCTCGGCGGCGCCCTTGTAGCCGTGGCGCATGACACCGGCAATCCAGCGCGGGTTGGCGGCGCGGCCGCGCACGATCCGGCCCAGCTCCTCGCGCAAGGTGCGGATGCGCGGCCGGTCGGGCTGCGAATGGTCGTTATGATAGACCGCGACCGCGCGACCCGTCAGGTGCCGTATCGCGACCGCCAGCCCGCCCTCGAACTGGTAGTAATCGTCGCTGTCGAGCAGGTCGTGCTCGCGGTTGTCCTGGTTATGCAGCACGGCGTCGGTCGCGGCGAGCCGCGCCTCGAACAGGCCGCGTTCCGCCCGGCCCTCGCCGCCGGCGCCGTAGGCCCAGCCGCTCCAGCCGAGATAGGCGTCGGCGAGGTCGGCATCGTCACGCCAGATGCGCTCGTCGATCATTACCTGCAAGCCGGCGCCGTAGGCCCCCGGTTGCGACCCGAACACCCGGTAGCCGGCGCGGCGCGCGGCGTCGTCGGGCGAGGCGCCGGCGGCTTCGAGCGCCGCGCGGTCAGCGGCGACGCGGGCGGAGAGCGGGTTTTCCGCCGGCGGTTCGTCGAGCGCGGCGACGGCCCGTACGGCGCTGTCGAACAAGTCGATCAATCCGGGGAAGGCATCGCGGAAAAACCCGGAAATTCGCAGCGTGACATCGACCCGCGGCCGGTCGAGGACCGACACCGGCAGAATCTCGAAACCGGTGACCCGGCCGCTGGCGTCCTCCCAGACCGGCCTCGCGCCGATCAGCGCCAGAGCCTGCGCGATGTCGTCGCCGCCGGTGCGCATGTTTGCGGTGCCCCAGGCCGACAGCGCCAGCCGCGCCGGGTAATTGCCGTGCTCCTGCGCATGGCGCTCGATTAGCAGCGCGGCCGAGTGCCAGCCAAGCTGCCAGGCGGCTTGGGTCGGCACCATCCGCGTATCGACCGAGAAGAAATTGCGCCCGGTCGGGAGCACGTCGGGACGGCCCCGGCTCGGCGCGCCGCTCGGCCCCGGTTCGACGCGCCGGCCGTCTAGCCCCGCCAGTACCGACGCGATTTCCGCCGGTCCGCACGCGGCAACCGCCGGCCGCAGCGTGCCCTCGATCCAGCCGAGCACGGCGCGCGTGCGCTGCCACTCCGGCTCCGGCTCCTGTTCGCCGGAAACCAGCCGCAGCGCCAGCGCCTCGAGAAGCTCGACCGTATCGCCCGCGGTGCGCCAGACTGAACCCTCTCCCGCATTGCGGGAGAGGGTGGACGCGAGCATCGGCGAGCGGCCGGGTGAGGGTTCAACGACGCCGGCACCCTCACCCGCCCACGG
>JBFXDF010000002.1:0-44371 GCA_050181375.1 Alphaproteobacteria bacterium | reverse complement strand
CGCCGCTCGAACCGGCGGCGCACCTGACCTGCGTCGCCGCCAGCCGCGACGAGATCGACGCCGTCGCGCGCGAATACTGGGACGCCGGCATTCGCCATATCGTGGCGCTGCGCGGCGACCCGCCAACTGGACCAATGGCCGGCGGAGCGGGTCTGAGCTATACGCCGCATTCCGACGGATACCCGTACGCCGCCGACCTGGTCGCAGGTCTGAAGAAGGCCGCCGATTTTGAGATCAGCGTCGCGGCCTATCCCGAAACCCATCCCGCCGCCCGCAGCCCGGGCCACGACCTCGACAATCTCAAGGCCAAGCTCGACGCCGGCGCCAGCCGCGCGATCACGCAGTTCTTTTTCGATGTCGACGTCTTCCTGCGCTTCCGCGACCGCGCCCGCGCCGCCGGCATCGCGGTGCCGCTCGTGCCGGGGATTTTGCCGGTCACGAATTTCGCGCAACTAAAGCGCATGGCGGCGCTTTGCGGCGCCTCGATCCCGGCCTGGATGGCGGCGCATTTCGAGGGGCTCGACGACGATCCGGACACGCGCCGTCTCGTGGCGGCCTCGCTCGCCGCCGAGCAATGCCGGCGGTTGCACGCGAACGGGGTTCACGAGTTCCACTTCTACACGCTCAATCGCGCCGACCTGATCGTCGCGATCTGCCATCTGCTCGGCATTCGCGCCGCGAAGCCGGCCGCTGTTTCAGCCTGATCACCAACGCGGAACGATATGGCTCACCTCCTCGACTATCTGGCCGACCGCGTGCTGCTGTGCGACGGCGCGATGGGGACGCAGGTGCAGGCGCGCAATCTCGACATCGAGCGCGATTTCTGGGGACACGAGAACTGCACCGAGATCCTCAACGAGAGCCGCCCGGACCTCATTCGCGAGATCCATCGCAGCTATCTCGCGGCCGGCAGCGACGCGCTACAGACCAACAGTTTCGGCGGATCGCCGATCACCCTGGGCGAGTTCGGCATCGCCGACAACGCGTTCGAGCTGAACCGGCGCGCCGCCGAGCTGGCGCAGGAGGCGATCGCCGAGTTCGCGCATGACGGACGGACCCGTTTCGTGCTCGGCTCGCTCGGGCCGGGTACCCGCCTGCCGTCGCTCGGGCATATCGCCTATCAGGAAGTCGAGGATGCGCTGGCGGTGCAGACCGCCGGGCTCCTTGCCGGCGGCGTCGACGCGCTCGCGATCGAAACCTGCCAGGACCCGCTGCAGATCAAGGCCGCCGTCAACGGCGCCAAGCGCGCCTGCGCGGAAGCCGGCCCAAATGGCGCGAGCGACATCCCGATCCTCGTCAGCGTGACGGTGGAGACGACAGGCACGTTGCTGGTTGGCGCCGACATCGCGGCCGCGGCGACCGTGATCAACGCCCTCGACGTGCCGATCATCGGCCTCAACTGCGCCACCGGCCCGCGTGAAATGGCCGAGCACGTCAAGTGGCTCGGCGAGAACTGGCCTGGCCGTATCACGGTGCAGCCCAATGCCGGCTTGCCCGAGTTGATCGGCGGCCGGACGCATTACCCGCTGACCCCGCGCGAGCTGGCGCAGTGGCTCGAGCGCTTCGTGCTCGAGGATGGGGCGGGCGTCATCGGCGGCTGTTGCGGCACCGAGGCGGCGCATATCGCGGCACTCGACCAGATGCTGCGCCGCATCGGCCGCGACCGGCCGCGGCCGTTGCCAAAGGCCCGCGCGGTCAGGTGGGTGCCGTCGGTCGCCTCGCTGTACGGTCAGGTGCCGCTGCGCCAGGAAAACGCCTATCTGTCGATCGGCGAACGCTGCAACGCGAACGGCTCGCGCGCTTTCCGCCGATTGCAGGAGGCGGGCGACTGGGACGGCTGCGTCGAGATGGGCCGCGAGCAGGTCAAGGAAGGCTCGCACACGCTCGATGTCTGCACCGCCTTTGTCGGCCGCGACGAGGTTGCCGAGATGTGCGAGGTGGTCGGCCGCATGCGCGGCGCGATCAACGCCCCGCTGGTTATCGATTCGACCGAATACCCGGTGCTCGAAGCCGCGCTCAAGCTCTATGGCGGTAAGCCGATCATCAACTCGATCAATTTCGAGGACGGCGAGGAGGCGGCCGACAAGCGCCTCAGGCTCGCGAAGCGCTTCGGGGCGGCGGTGATCGCGCTGACCATCGACGAGCAGGGCATGGCCAAGGAGGCGGCCGACAAGCTGCGGATCGCCGAGCGGCTTTATGATTTTGCCTGCGTCAGGCATGGCCTGGCGCCTTGTGATCTGCTGTTCGACCCGCTGACCTTCACGATCTGCACCGGCAACGAGGACGACCGCAGGCTCGGCGCCAACACGCTCGACGCGATCGCGGCGATCCGCGAGAAGATGCCCGAGTGCCAGATCATCCTCGGCCTGTCGAACATCTCGTTCGGCCTCAACCCGCCGGCGCGGCAGGTGCTGAACTCGGTGTTTTTGCAGCACGCGCTCGATCGTGGGCTGACCGGCGCGATCGTGCATTTCTCGAAAATTCTGCCGCTGCACCGCATCCCCGAGGATGAGGTGCGGGTGGCCGAGGATCTGATCTTCGACCGCCGGACCGATGGTTACGATCCGCTGCAGGCGTTCATCGCGCTGTTCGAGGGGCGGGCCGGCGAAAAGGCCGAAAAGAAGGGCCGTCCGGAGAGGCTGGAGGACCGGCTTGCGCAACGCATTGTCGACGGCGACCGGCTCGACCTCGAAACCGATCTCGATCTGGCGATGCAAATCTATTCGCCGCTCGACATCATCAACGACCACCTGCTCGGCGGGATGAAGACGGTCGGCGAGCTGTTCGGCGCGGGCAAGATGCAGCTGCCCTTCGTGCTGCAATCGGCCGAGACGATGAAGGCGGCGGTCAAGTATCTCGAACCGTTCATGGAGCGGGTCGAGGGCCAGGAAAAAGGCACGGTCGTGCTCGCCACGGTGCGCGGCGACGTGCACGACATCGGCAAGAACCTTGTCGATATCATCCTGACCAACAACGGCTATCGGGTCGTCAATCTCGGCATCAAGCAGCCGATCGGCGCGATCCTCGAGGCGGCCCGCGAGCACCGGGCGCACGCCATCGGCATGTCGGGGCTGCTGGTCAAATCGACGGTGGTGATGCGCGAGAACCTCGAGGAGATGAGCCGGCAGGGGATCGATGTGCCGGTCATGCTCGGCGGCGCCGCGCTGACCCGGCGCTATGTCGAGGAGGATTGCGTCAAGGCCTACGAATCGGGCCGCGTCGCCTACGCGCGCGACGCGTTCGACGGTCTTGGGCTGATGGACCGGATCGTCGGGAATGATTTCGACGGCTACCTGGCGGAAGTGCGGCGCAAGAACGCCGGGCGTCCGGTCAACGAAAAACGCAAGCTCGGCCGGGCCGGCGACGCGAGACCAACGCGGCCGTTTAAACTTGATGATGGCGATCTCGAGGAAATCCGCCTGCGCCGGGCCGAACTGAACCGCGACGTGACGGTGCCGGCGCCGCCGTTCTGGGGACCGCGGACGATCGCGCGCGTGCCGGTCAAGGCGATCGTGCCGTATCTCAACGAACGGATGCTCTACCAGTTCCAGTGGGGCTATCGCAAGGACGGGCGCTCGCTGGCCGAGTACAAGGAGTGGGCGAAGAAGGAGTTGCGGCCGGTCATGGCGCGCATCGCCGACATGTCGATCCGCGACAACATCCTGCTGCCGCAGGCCGCCTACGGCTACTGGCGCTGCGCCGCCGAGGGCAACGACGTGATCCTGTTCGATGAGGACGGGAGGCGGGAGGTCGGGCGGTTTTCGTTTCCGCGGCAGAACAAGGAGGGCGGGCTGTGCGTCGCCGATTTCTTCCGCGACGTCGATGATCCGGAGCGCGATGTGATCGGCTTGCAGGTCGTGACGATGGGGCGGCGGGCCTCGGAGACGGCGCGCGAGTGGTTCGCCCAGGACCGCTACCAGGACTATTTGTACCTGCACGGGTTCTCGGTCGAGATGGCCGAGGCCTTCGCCGAATACGTGCACAAGCGCATCAGGGGCGAACTGGGTTTCGCCGCCGAGGAGGCGAGGGACCACGACGAGATGCTGAACCAGGGCTATCGCGGCAGCCGCTATTCGTTCGGCTACCCCGCTTGCCCGAACCTCGCCGACCAGCGGCTGTTGTTGGACCTGCTGCATGCCGACGAGATCGGCGTCACCTTGACCGAGGAAGACCAGCTCGACCCGGAGCAATCGACCTCGGCGATCGTCGTCCCCCACCCCCAGGCAAAGTATTTTTCCGTGTAATTCCCTGCCGCCCGCGAAAATTGCGTCGATCGCCTCGTAAGTGATTGCGATCGTTCAGGTATACCCGTCGGCAGCAGGGAATCTTCGAGGAGATAACAGGGAAGTCGCGCGACGGATCAGGGAATTATGTTGGCATCGCTCGGGTCCGGCACCGCCTCCTCACCCTCTCTCTCGGTGGGCGAGGGCGGAAGGTTAGCTTATACAGCGAGATTGTGGCCTTTTTCTGTACAGCTTCGTGGCGTAGTGAGGCTGAAGGGAACGCCCTAGCTCAGACTCGCGTGAGCTTCGATCGGTGAGAGTAGAAGGCGCATCCGCCGCCGCCCTTCCATCCGACCAAGGAGCTGATGCCGCCCGCCTCGCCGGCGCGAACGGCCTGGAGTCTCTTTATACAGTGCGTCGCGATGTGAGATCCCTGCTCGATGCCGAGAAAATCGCGTCCCATCTTCATGGCGACCGCCGCCGTGGTCCCGGATCCCAAATAGGCGTCGAGGATCAAGTCGCCCGGATTGCTGCCAATGTGGAGGATACGATGCACCAGCCCTTCGGGCTTCGGCGTATCGAAGACGGCCTCCTTTGTTAACAGCGCCATCAGATGCTTCTTCGCGGAGTCCGTGGTGCCGACCTCGTCTGCCATCCAGAGCGTCGAAGGGGCGACCCCGATCTTCGCCTCGCTCAAATACTTCTTGAGCCGCGGCACAGCGTTCCCGTCGCGGCCGAAGTAGACACGGCCGGCGCGAATCTCAGCCTCCATCTTGGGCTTGGTGTAAATCCAACACCGAGCCTTCGGGGGGCGGTGGAGTCGTCCGTTCGGCGCGGACAGCGTGTAAAACTGGGACTCCGTGGCGTGGCCGTCCTGGACGTTGGCGGACACCGACTGCCATGCGCCTCTCGGGTCTCCGTCGGGATTCTTGTAGCGGTTGAGTATCTCCGGCGGCGCGGCCAGCAGGTTCCTCGAACGCTTGAATGCCTCCGCGCTCCTCGCGAAGCACAGGATATACTCGTGGTTAGTGGAGAACGGCCTGCGGTTCTCCCTGGTCTTGCGGTGGTTCCAGACCACGGATGAGATGAAGTTCTCTGACCCAAATACATCGTCGCCGATTTGCCTGAGGTTATGTACCTCAGTGTCGTCGATCGAGACCCAGAGGGACCCATCGACCGTCAGCGTCTCTCTCAACGCCTTCAGGCGGTGCGTCATGCGGTCCAGCCAGACGCGCCGGCCAAGCCTGTCGTCGTAGTGCCTGTACACCTCGGCGTTATTATACGGCGGGTCAATGTAGACGCACTTCACGCGTCCCTTGATCGCCTCGCCGAGGGAGTCGAGGACCGCGAGGTTCTCGCCGTGGACAACGGCGCTGCCGGTCTGGGCCTCTCCGACGCACAGCTTTGCCTCACGGGTGAAGCCGTTGCTCTCGCCCAACAAGCGCGGTAACGGGATTGGCGCTACAGAGGTTCTTGGCTCGCTTCTCATGGCCCTCACGCTGCCTTGTCGCGCTGGCCGTCAACCGATTTGAGTCTAAGGCTAAAAGGATAGCAAAGTCTTGCCGAAAAACAGCGCGGGAAAGGCTCACGATGCGAGGGATGAGTGGTTCGGCGATGCTGCTCTCAGCTTCGTCTTCCGACCAATCCACTATCTCGGGAGCAAGCTCCGGGTTCTGACAGCCATAGAACAAGCCGTCGACCGCGTTGACCCGTCGGGCGGCCCGGTTTTCGACCTGTTCTCCGGATCGGCCACCGTGTCCCGGTATCTCTCCCAGCGTCGTCGAGTGATGGCGGTGGATATCCAGGAATACGCGCGGGTGCTGGCAGAGGCCGTCCTGAACGGCGACTTGGCTTGGTCTCTGGCATCGGTCGAGAAGGCGCTCGGTGACGACCCCCGTCGCACCGCACTCCGCCAGGCAGTCGATCCGCTTATCAACCTTGAGAACGAGGCAGCGCGGAGCGCGATACGCGGCAAAAGCGAGCCGCTGTGCAAGCTCCTTGAGCTGGGCAACCTTGCGAGCCTGGATGGCCATGAGCTGCCTGCGGGTTCTCCGCTCGGCGACGCCCTACGCGAGACCCAGGCCAGGATCGAAGCGCTTAGGTTGCCCGGCGCCAACACGGTGTGCATCCGGCACTTCGGCGGGCAGTACTTCAGCTTTGCGCAGGCCGCCGAACTGGACGCCATCGCTGATATTGCGCGTGACAGCCGAAGCTCGGTTCTGCTGGCCGCCGCACTGAGCACCGCAAGCCATCTGGTAAACTCGATCGGCAAGCAGTTCGCCCAACCGATACAGCCGAGAGACAAGTCAGGCGCGCCGAAGCGCCACGTTGTCAAGAAGATCATCGCTGAGCGCGGGCTCTCGGCCCAGTCAGTTTTCATGAACTACCTGCGACAGTACGAGAGGCTTGCGATCATCAGGCGCGACCACATGGTGGTCCGAGCGGACTTCCGGGAGGCGTTGGCCAAGCCTCCACTCAAGCCGTCGGTGGTCTACGCGGACCCTCCGTACACGCGCGACCACTACAGCCGCTTCTACCACAGCCTTGAGACCATAGCTCTGGGGGACGATCCCAGCATCACAAAGAGCAATCTCGGCGGCGGCGATATCCAAAGCCGTGGCAGTTACAGAGCGGGGCGACACCAGTCGCCCTTCTGCATCAAGTCGGAGGCCCCCGCGGCGTTCACGGCGCTTTTCGCCGGCGTGGCCGCGCTCCGGGTGCCGCTCGTCCTCTCCTACTCCGGATACGACCCAAGAATGGAGGCCCGTCCGCGGGTCATGGCGCTAGACGCCGTCGTCAGCCTCGCCGAGCAGCATTTCAAGGATGTTCAGGTGGAGCAGCTGGCGAGCCTGGAGCATATGAAGCTGAACACGACGTCGCTGAACAAAGCTGCGAAGGGCACTACCGAAGTGTTGCTGCTCTGCCGCTAGTGCAGAAGCAAGGGATTGTCGGCCCAGGCAGCCTGGACATCGCTCTGCGTCACAACTACCCTGCGCTTATTGTTGCCGGAGACGAAGTAGTTGTCGTTCAGGAACTTCTGCACGCTCGCGTGGCCAGCCTCACCGGGCTTTAAAAGCACGTACCTGTACTCTGACTTGCCGATGCGCTCGAAAATTAGGATGAAGTGGTCGTTGGCTGGGTGCGGTAGCCCGCTGAGCGCCTCAACCTCGAAGCGGTAATTGCTGCTCTTCACCGCCACCGCGCGCCGGTGCTCCGGTGGCGCAAGCGATCCGTCCGGCCTGACCTGATAGAAGGTGACTTCCCGCGGCTTGCCGATTGTGACGCCAAAGAAGCCCTGGTAAGCGTCGATCCCGACGTCAGCCTGTCCTGGCCGGTTCTTCGGCACCTCGGCGATCAAGAACGGGTTCAGCGACGCCGCCTCGGTCGCCCCCTCCTCCAGTGCAGCAAGCGCCTCCGCATCGGTCTCCTTCACCGCCTTCTGAATCTTCACCCTCGTCTTCGCATTGAGCGCTGCCTGCTCGGCGACCCGCGAGTCGTCCGTCGGAAGAAGGTTATCCTTGTGAACGACTACCCACTTGGCCCACTGAGCCTCAAGCGAAGCCGCGTCATTGGCGAAGACATCCGCCGTCCAAAACGCCTCCCAGTTGTTGCGAAGGCCGCCGAGGGTCAGGTTGCCCGAACCCGTGAGGCATCGCCCACCCGCCCGCCTTTTGAAGAACATCGTCTTGGGATGGTACAGGATGCCGCCCCTCGGATTGTAGAATAGCGAAATGGACGCGTTCGGAAGCGCAGCCTTCGCGGTCTTGAGCGCGGCAATCGCTGCCGTGTCAGTGATCGCGTCGAGCCCGATTACGAGCTGGAACCGCCCAGTACCGAGCAGCTTGTGAACCGCAGGCTCAGCGAGGGCCGTGTCGATGCCAGTGGAGGTCGCGAACGCGAACGCCGCGAAGCCGCCTATGGCTCCCGTTGCGGCGGCGACGAGCGCGGCGTGAAGCGTGTCGCCGTCTCCGGGGACTTGAAGGGTAAGGGTCATGCGATGATCCCAACGCTGGCACCCGTCCGCAGCGACCCGCCGAGGCCGAGCGCGCCTATAATGCGACCGTCCATTTCGTACCTCAGCCCCAAAGGTGACTATGCTCAAAGGCTAGGGGCACGGGCTGATCTGAACAACAATAGAGAACACGCGCGTGATGCCCGGCGGTTCAACGACCGCCGGAGGCGGGGTACCGATACAGCTTCAATGCGGCGCAGCGCCGCCGCCTATGGCTGGCCCGAGGACATCGGCAAGAAAGACGCGCTGGCGCGGCTCCTGGCGCTCAACCCGGAACGCGCCGCGGCGGGGCGTTAGGCCTGGGTCAATCGGGGCCGAACCTGTCGGGGCTGGTGAGGCGTCTCGGTTGCGGCGGTTGTCGGGGGTCGGTTTCGGTCAGTTTTCGCAGCACGAACAGGATGCCGAGCGTCGCGGCCATTAGGGCGAGCAAGGGGATCTGCGTCTGCGGGATCGGCGCTTCCGGGCGCTGCTCGAGCCAGGTCAGGCGTCGGTCGATGCGCTGCTCCATATCGAGAAGGTCGGCCGCGGTCGATTGTTCATGTGCGGCGAGGTCGGACTTTGTCGCGAGATCGGGCGGCAGATACCGGGTCATCGCCTTGACATGCGCGCGAACCTGCTTGCGCTTGATCCCGGCTTTTTTCAGGCGTTTTGCGTAGCCGCGTGCGTCGAACGCCATAGCGGTTGCTCCCCCAATTCCGCGCCGCCGGTCGCCAGGATGCCGCGCGTGCCGCGATTCGCGACCCGGATCGTTCGACAGCGCGCGCGAGCCGGCAACAACACGGTAGCGGCGGGACTTCGTCATCTGCAACAGTGTCGCCCGGATCGTTTCGCGGCGCGCTGCGCGGCGGGCGATCCGCGGGACGGCCGACGGAGGACGGGATGAAGATAAAGCGCATCGAGCACATCGCGATCGCGGTCGGCGATCTCGACGGCATGGCGGCGATGCTGCGCGACAAATTCGGGATCGAGGTCGAATACAGCGAGGAGATCGCGCGCAGCCGCACCAAGCTCGCGATGCTGCCGGTCGGCGAAAGCTATATCGAGCTGCTGCAGGGGATGGCGCCGGGTTCGCGCGCCGCCGAATGGGTCGCGCAAAACGGCCAGAGCCTGTTCCATATCTGCTTCGAGGTCGACGACATCGACGCGGCGCTCGCCGAACTCAAGGCGAAGGGCACAAAGCTGTTGAACGAGACGCCGATCATCGGCCACGGCAATTGCCGCATCGCCTTTGTCGATCCGCAGGCGACCGGCAACATTCTGTTCGAGCTGGCCGAAATGCCGAAAGGCGGGGCCGCGGCGCACTGAAAGGAGAGACGCAATGCCGACCCTGCACCCGCAAATCGTGGCGGTTATCGAGGCGATGCGGCGCGCCGGATTGCAGCCGATCGAGGCGCTGAGCCCGGCGGACGCGCGCCGCCAGATGGAGGACACCGCGAAGAGCCGCAAGGCCGAACCGCTGCCGGTCGGGCGCGTTGAGGAGCGCGCGATCCCGGGGCCGGCCGTGCCGATCCGCGTCCGGCTCTATTGGCCGGAGGGGAGCGGCGGCGAGGCCGCCGGGGCGGTGCCGGCGATCGCCTATTACCACGGCGGCGGCCATGTGATCGGCAGCCTCGACACGCATGATTTGATCGCGCGCAACCTGTGCCACGGCGCCGGTGCGCTGGTCGTGTCGGTCGATTACCGCATGGGGCCGGAGCACAAATTTCCGGCCGCGGTCGAGGATTCGTTCGCGGCGCTCGAGTGGCTGCACGCAAACGCCGCGTCGCTCGGCGCCGATCCGGGGCGGCTCGGGGTGCACGGCGACAGCGCCGGCGGCAATCTCGCGGCCGTCGTGGCGCTCATGGCGCGCGACCGCGGAGCCCCCCGGCTGCGGCTGCAATCGCTGGTCTATCCGGTCGCCGACTATACGCTGAGCGCGCCGAGCTACCGGACCTACGCCGAGGATTACGGGTTGTTGACCCGCGCCGCGATGCAGTGGTTTCAGCACCACTACCTGCGCAGCCTCGCCGATGCCGAGGACTGGCGCGCGTCGCCGATCCGGGCGGCGAGCCATGCCGGGGTCGCGCCGGCGATCGTAGTTACCGCGGAATGCGATGTCCTGCACGACGACGGCGCCAATTACGCCGACGCGCTGCGCCGCGCCGGCGTGCCGGTCGAGTACCGCGAGTATCCCGGCATGATCCACGCGTTTTTCGGGATGGTCCCGGCGGTGGACGACGCGATGAACGCGCAGCGCACGGTATGCGACGCGTTCAAGCGCGCTTTCGCCTGAGCCGCGCTACCTGCATATGGCCCGACGCTGCCCTCCCCCGCTCGCCGGGGGAGCGATCGAACCGGCCGCTCCGCGGTAAGTAATGCCCCGCTACTTGCCGCCGCATTTGGCGTATTGCGAGGCGGCCGCGTTGGCCTGCGCCGCGGCATAGGCGCGGAACGCGTTCGGATCGAGGGCCTTGGCCTGTTTCATCAAGGCCTCGGATTGCTGGCAGAACACGCCGAGATTGACGTTCGCCTGCTTCTGCGCGGCGATGTTGGCGAGCGCGGTGTTCCAGCGGTCGAACGCCGATTCGCCGCGGAAATGCGAGATCATCGCCTTTTGATAGGCGATGATCGTGTCCTTGTTGCGCAGCCGGAATTCCGCGTAGGTCGTGTTCTGGCAGGCCGAGCTCGCGACCATGACATCGGTCAGATAGCGGATCGCCTGCTCGGCCTCGATCGCCGACTGCGTGTAGCAAGGCGCGCGCGCATCGGCAGCCCAGCCTGTCTGGAACGACATCAGACCGCCCACAAACGCGGCAGTCATCGCCACTTTTCTCATCGAGATCCCCCAACCTCAACCCCAAGCGTCGGGGCACGATACGCAGCTCGCGAGTAAATGCAAGAATGTCTCTGGGACAACAGCGCGATTCCCTGGTTCTTCACAACGCGCGGTAGAAGAACCCACGGCAATTATGGCGCATAAGTGCGCGAACCCTTGCGCTTGCGCTGTTTCGTGGGATGCTCTGTTCGGTTTGAGCGGCTCGAGAGGCGCGAATTTGCCATCTATGCCTTGCCGGTGCGGGACAGCGAACGCGATATTGCGGCGATGATCGTGCTGTTCACCGATTTCGGTCTCGCCGGCCCCTACACCGGACAGGTCATCGCCGTTTTGCTGCGGGAGGCTCCGGGCCTGCCGGTGATTTCGCTGTTTGCCGATGCTCCGGCCGGAAAGCCGCAACCGTCCGCCTACCTGCTCGCCGCTTATGCCGCCTGGTTCCCGGCCGGAACGGTGTTTCTTTGCGTCGTCGATCCGGGCGTCGGCGGCGCGCGGCGCGCCCTGATCGCCGAGGCCGACGGCCGGTTCTATGTCGGGCCGGATAACGGGCTGTTCGAAATCGTGCTGCGCCGCGCCGCGGCGGCCCGATGCCGGGAGATCACCTGGCGCCCGCCGGTGCTGTCGGCGAGTTTCCACGGCCGCGACCTGTTCGCGCCGGTGGCCGCCTTTCTGGCGCGCGGCGAGACGGCTTCGGCGCTGGCGCAAGACGCGGCGCCGGAGCGGTTCGCGGACTGGCCCGACGATCTCGCCGAAATCGTCTATATCGACCATTACGGCAATGCGATGACCGGGATGCGCGGCGGCACCGTGGCCGCTGCGGCGTGGCTCGCCGTTGGCGGCGAGAGGATCGCGCATGCCCGGACATTTTCCGCGGTGCCGCCCGGCGCGCCGCTCTGGTACGTCAACTCGAACGGGCTGGTCGAGATTGCGGTCAATGGCGGCCGGGCCGACCGGCTGCTGGGGCTGTCGATCGGCAGCAGGGTGGCGGCCGCGGCCTGAACGCGGGTGGCTCAGGCCATGGCGCCTAGAGCCTGATCGGCTCGGATCGCAACGATCCGAGCCGTGAATCAGGCTCTAAATATTTGAATCGAGAGCAAGATTCACGGGTCAGATGCTTCCATCTGACCCGATCTTGCTCTAGGCCGGCGTGTGCGAGGCGAGAAACGGCAGCACCGCCTGGCTGAACTCGCGCGGCCTGACTTGCGTCAACGAGTGGCCGCCGCGCGGGAAGATCTTGATCTCGGCCCCCGGGATCAGCCGCGCCAATTCCTCGGAGAAATAGGACGGCGTGATGATGTCGTCCTCGGCCCCGATGACGAGCGTCGGCGTCTTGATCCGCGCCAGCTGCGCGGTGCGGTCGAAGGCGAGGATCGCGTCGATCCGGCTGGCCGCGATTTCGGTCGGCGGGAACACGGCGAGCGTCTGCGCTTCCATCTGGCGCAGCCGCTCGTTGTTGCGGGCGACATACCAGCCCGGATAGAGGAACAGCGAATTCGACTGGACATAGGCGCTGGGTCCGAGGCGCAGCAGGATGTCCTTGCGCAGCCCGCAAAACCGGCGGAAATAGGCGTCGGGCTTGGTCCAGCACGCCGACAGCACGATGCTGGCGATGCGTTTCGGGTGCTCGATCGCCAGCGTCTGCGCGATCGCGCCGCCGGTCGAATGCCCGACGATGTGGGCTCGCTCGATTTCGAGCGCGTCCATCAGCCCGATAACGTCGGCGGCCATGCGGTCCACCGTAAAGCCGCTGCGGGTCAGGTCGCTCTGGCCGATCCCGCGATGGTCGTGCGTCACCACGTCGAAGCTTTTCGCGAAGCCTGGCACCAGGTCCGCCCAGAACGAGGCGAACCCGCCGAGGCCCGACACCAGCATGACGGGGAACCCGACCCCTTGCCGCTCGTAGTAGAGCGCGCCGTCGCCAATCACGATTCGCGGCATCGATCGCCACCTTGGGAATAATTGCGTCACGAATCATGATGCCGCCCGCCCGGCTGTCAAACGGAACAGCGCTGCGTTTCCGGACTGCTTGCATTGCGCCGATGCGGCACCGCCGTTATATAGCCGCAATCCATGCGGCGGCCCCGCGGAGCGAATTGAGGCGCGAGCGATGAAGGACGGCATCCACCCGGATTATCACGAGATCACGGTCGTGATGACCGACGGCACCACCTATCAGACGCGGTCGACCTACGGCAAAGCCGGGGATACGCTGCGCCTCGAGATCGACCCGAAATCGCACCCGGCGTGGACCGGCGGGCAGCAGCGTCTGCTCGATACCGGCGGCCAGCTGGCGCGGTTCAACCGCCGCTTCCAAGGGTTCGGGGTCAAGGCTTAGCCGCCGGTCCGCAATCGGCGCGCCGCCCGCGGCGTCGGGCCCGGTTGCCGGCGCGATCGAGGGATCGGCGCAGCGGGAGCGGAAAATGGCGCGGGCGGATTTTCTCCACCCCGATTTCGTCGCCGAGCCGTATTGGTGGGAGGCTTACCGCCCGGCGCGCGGCGAGCTTCTCGATGTGCCGCGCGAGGCCAGGGTCGCGATCGTCGGCGCCGGTTATGCGGGTCTCGCCACCGCGCTCGAATTGGCGCGGCACGGGGTCGCGGCGGTCGTGCTCGAAAAGGGCGTCCTCGGGATCGGCGCCAGCACGCGCAACGGCGGCTCGGTCAGCGGCGGCGTCAATGTCGGGAAGAGCTTTTCCGGCCGCGCCGCCGAGGTCGATCCGGAGCGCGCGAACCGGCTGCTGTCCGACGCCTCGGACGCGTTCTCGCTGATCGAGCGGCTGATCGAGGAGGAACGGATCGACTGCTTCTGGCAGAAGCGCGGCCGGTTTGTCGGCGCGTGGACACCGAAGCATTACGCGGCGCAGGAGAAGCGTCTCAACAGCCTCAACGACGCGGCGCAGTCGGGCGCCTATATGGTGCCGCGCGAGCGCCAGCGCGACGAGATCGCCAGCGACTATTATCACGGCGGGATGGTCGTCGAACGCTCGGCGAGCCTGCACCCGGCGCTTTACTACAAGGGGCTGCTCGACGCGTGCCGGCGCCGCGGCATCGCGATCTGCGCCGAGACCGCGGTCGAGAAAATCACGCGTAACGGGACCGGCTGGCGGGTCGAGACCGGAAGAGGCGTTGTGACCGCCGGCGATGTCGTGATCGCGACCAACGGCTATACCGGCACGATCACCCCGGCATTGCGGCGCCGCGTCGTGCCGATCGCGAGCCACATCATCGCGACCGAGCAGTTGCCGCGCGAGCAGGTCGCCGCGCTGATCCCGAAGCGGCGCAGCATCTCGGATACGAAGCGCGTGCTATGTTATTACCGTCTCGCGCCGGACGGGTCGCGGGTCGTGTTCGGCGGGAGGGCCCGGTTCACGGCGTCCGATCCCGTCACCTGCGCGCGGGTGCTTTATACCTACATGACCGAGCGCTTTCCGCAGCTGCGCGGCGTGCGGGTCACGCATGGCTGGACCGGCAACACCGCCTTTACCTTCGACGCGCTGCCGCATATGGGCGAGGAGGGCGGGCTGCATTATGCCTTGGGGTGCAACGGCAGCGGGGTGGCGATGATGACCTATCTCGGCACGCAGACCGCGCGCAAGATCGCCCGCGTCGCCAACGCGCCCTGCGCCTTTGACACGCCGGATTTCCCCGATCACCCGCTCTATACCGGCAATCCCTGGTTTCTGCCGGTGGTGGGCGGCTGGTACCGGATGCGCGACCGTCTCGACCGCATGCTCGCGTGAGCCGGATAGCGAGATTGCCGCTCCCACCTATTGCGGCGGCCGCAGAAGGCCGAGCTTGATGCGACGGGGCTGGGGTTACGGCGCCGCGCGAGCAACCGCCGGAGCGGCCGCGGTCTTGTTGCGCAACGCATCCTCGCGCCGCTTGCGGTCCAGCGCCGCCGTCCCGCCCCGCGTTTGACGATAGAGGCCGAGCCGGTCAAACTCGTCGTCCTCGGGCGGCGCGATCGACAAATCGGCGTAGCTCCGGCGGTCGGGCGCCGCCAGCACCTCCTTGAGTATGCCCTTCGCACGCCGGTAAACCGCCCAGTAGCCCCATGCCTTCACGACGATCTCGCCGAGGTATCGCGGATAAAACGCGAAAACGCTCTCGATCGGCAGACCGTGGCGGCGATCGCGCCGCGACTTGCGGCGGAAGGCGCCGCCTTCGAGCGGATGCACACCCTCGAACATCGTCATCAGCTTGAACCACAGCAGCGTCGAAAGCGTCGTTTGCGGCCGTCCCTGAGGGTTCGCGGCGGCCCGGCGCAGCACGGTGCGAATATGGTCGAAGCCGTAGAAGCTTTGCCAGGCGGCCCGGTAGGCGTCCTCCCATTCGGCGTCCGACATCTTCGGGTGATGCGCCACACGATGGTAGAGGTCGTATTTGTTGAGGTCGGGATCCATCCACACGCCTTGCTCCGCGAGGAGTTTGTGGTCCTCCGAACCGGGCAGCGGCGTCAGGTGGAACAACTCGAGGATGTCGAGCGGCAGTTCGTTCTTGATGATCTCAATGTCGCGCAGCACCGATTCCTTCGTGTCCCCGGGAAACCCGATGATGTAGCCGGCGCAGGTGATGGCGCCGTGCTCGCGCCATTTCTGCAGCATGGTCCGGTATTCGGTGATCTTGTTCTGGCGCTTCTTGCTGGCGAGCAAATTGTCGGGGTTGATGTTTTCCAATCCGATAAAGACGCGGCGCACGCCGGCGGCCGCGGCCTTTTCGATGAAGTTCGGAATGCGGTGGCACAGCGTGTCGACCTGGATCGTAAAGCCGATCGACAGCCCTTCCCCAGCGCGCAACTGGATCATCCGGTCGAACAGCGGTTCCCAGTGGCGGTTGCGCGCGAAATTGTCGTCGGTGATAAAGAAGCGCTTGATGCCCTGCGCATAATTTTCGCGGATCGTGCGTTCGAGATCGTCGGGCGTGCGGAACCGGCTCTTGCGCCCCTGTACGTTGATGATCGTGCAGAACGAGCACTGGTAGGGGCAGCCGCGCCCGAGATCGAAGCTCGACAGCGAGCCGGAGATGCGCCTTATGTGGCGCGCCGGCAGCATCGGCGGCGGCTCGCCCTCCAGCGCCGGCAGGTCGTCCATGAAATTATAGAGCGGCTTCAGCGTGCCGTCGCGTGCGTCCCGCAACACCTCGTCGAGCCGGCCCTGTTCCGCCTCGCCGGCGAAAAACGAGATGCCGAGCGCCTGAGCCTCGCGCAATTCCGGCGGGATTTCCGGCAGCATCGCGATCGAACCCGACACGTGAAAACCGCCGATGCACACTGGCAGTCCGGCGGCGAGAAACGGCCGCGCCAGATCGACGGCGCGCGGGAACTGGTTCGACTGCACGCCGACCATCGCAACGAGCGCGCGGCCGCCTGCGCGACGGATCGCGCCGATGATGCGGTCGGGCCGCACCCGCTGATTGGTCTCGTCAAACGTGTGGAGCCGAATCGCGGTGCCGGTTCCGAGCACTCGGCGACGGTCGGCGTCCTCCGCCAGCGCGTTGAGACAGGCCAGCGTATTTGACGGGATCGCCGCCTTGACCCACTGGATCGGGTAGCCCGCGTCGTCGTAATGGCTCGGCTTGATCAGGACCAGGTGAAAGCGGCACGAAGCCGCGCGTGGAATTTTCGGCACGGACATCCCCGGGTACTGACGCGCGGGGCGCTAGTCTAAAGGTCGCGTACCGAAACCCGGAAGCTAAAGATTGATGTGGAGCAAGGATGGCGGGTCAGTTTGAATTGTAACAATGTCATTCCGGGGCGCGGGCTTTAGCCCGCGAGCCTGGAATCCATGAACACGAACCGAGAAAACGTTGGAAAAGCCGGTGTATCTGGGTTCCGGGTTCCGCCCTGTGGGCGGTCCCGGAATGACACATTCGAATTGACCCCGGCTTGGGTCGCTCGGACGTTGAACGGGTTGCGCGCCGCCGGAAGCCGGCGCCTCCGGAGGCGATTGTTTACCGCGCGGACGTAAGTGTCCGACGGCGCATCAGCCCGAGGCCGCCGAGCGCCGCCGCGAGCAGTACGACGCTCGACGGCTCGGGAATGCCGACGAACCGTGGAAACCCGCGGATCTCGCCGCTCGGAAAGGTCGTCGAGTGGACGTTGACATAGGCCGTCCCGGCGAACAGCCCGGCGATCAGCGCCGCTTCGGCTCCCGCCACCGTGCCGCCGCCACCGAATACGGCGTTGTTCAGGAAGGCCGCCGTATAGCTGAAAGCCTCATCGAGCGGGATGATCGGGCTGTCGTAACTGCCGGCGGTAACCCCCGGCAGCACCGGAGGAACGCTGGGGAAACCCGGCACGACATTGGCGAAACCGGGGAAGCCGGGAAACGATTGCGGCGTGACGGCAACCCCGACCGTGCCGGGAGGCGCGACGCAGCAATGGATATGCGCAACCGTGGTGGTGCCGCTGAGGCCGGTCCAATCGATATGGACCCGGAGCGTATCGGCGGCATCGTCGACCACGACGGTTGCGTTGCCGCTGCCGGTCGCGCCGGCTGCCTCGGGGCTCAGCGCCGTCTCGAAAATCAATACGGTTGCCCGTGCAACGGGGACCTGAACCGCCGCCGCGAGGACCGCCATCGCGAATACCCACCATCTCATCGCGCGTTCCTTCCCCCCAATGCCGCGGATCCGCCGCCGATGGCCGAGGGGCGGCGTTCCGAATGCCGATGCTGCGCCAGGAGGGAGACAGCGGCCCCCGCGATTTATTCCGTGTTGCCGGTCGTTTTTCCGGCTTCGCCGAACCGGCACGCGCCGAACCGGTTCACCCCGCCGGCGCCGTTGCGCGGTTCTCCGTGATGTCGGATCAGTAGCCCTCGCGCTCCATGCGCTTGCGCAGCAGCTTGCGGTAGCGGCGAACCGCCTCGGCCTTTTCCCGGGCGCGGCGCTCAGAGGGCTTCTCGTAATTGCGCCGCAGCTTCATTTCCCGAAAAACCCCTTCGCGCTGCATCTTTTTTTTCAAGGCTCGAAGAGCCTGATCGACATTGTTGTCGCGAACGAGAACTTGCACGGGCGCCACTCTCCAGCGGTTAAACGGGCTCAGCCGGTCAAAACGCTTATCATGCCGTGCGGTTCCTGGAAAGCGGGCGATGCGGCAGTAGTGTTGATCCGCGGGCGAGGCGAGATGGCACACGGCAGCCATGTACAGGTTGCGACGGTTCGCCAGCCGGCCCACATGTTCGCCGATCCCGAACAATAACAGGTGGAACGGTGCGATTTACGCCTGGCTGGCATCGCGTCCTTTCGGCGTGGGCGCTGGTGCTTATCCTAATCCTGGCCGGTTTTGCTGCGGTCGAGCTGCGGCCTTCGTTTTGCCGGGCGGAGGCCGCCAATCCGGCGCTGCGCGGGGCCAGAATTCCGCAAGGGCCGAGGGTTTTACAATCCGACCCGTTCGATCTCGGGCCGCCGGCATTCGGCGCAGCCGGAAGCAACGCCGCTGTGGAAGACGACACCACCGGCGACTACTAAGCCGAGGACCCCTGCTGCCGCACCCGCCCCTGCGGCTTGCGGGGCGGGTGAAATGCGGCGCAGGCGCCCATCGCTTACTGCAATCGCGCGATGCCGAGGGCTTCGCCGAAGCGGTTGGCGCAATCGAGCGGGTTGCCGTATTTGCGGTGCGTCGCGGTGTGATGCGCGCAGGCGAGCAGCAAGCGGTCGCGGTCGTGGCCCTGGTTCTTCGCCCAGTCCTCGATGAGGACCTGCCCGATCTCCTGGTTGTGCGGGTCGTTGCCCATGCGGCAGGCAAGCAATGCCAGGCGTTGGGTCAGCGGCTTCGTGTCGGCGCCGCTCTCGATATAAACCTGCGTCCAGGCGGCGCTTTCCGGACCGTTGAGCGCCAGCACCGCGGCATCGACGCGGTCGAGGATCTGCTGCGGCGTGAGCTTGTCGGCGCCGGCGGGGGCGCGGACCGTGACCGGCTCGGCGTCGCCGATGCCCTTCTGGTGCCACGCGGCACGGTTCAGATAAGAGGCCGCGAGGATCAGAAGCTTGACCTGTTGCTTGTGCTCGAAATTGTCGAAGAACCAGGTCATCGAGTTCAGGTACTCGAAGCAGTGCTGCGGCAGCGAGAAGTTGTTCGGACCCTGGGTCTCGAGGATGACCTGCGCCGAGGCGATTTGCAGCGTGTCGAGGATGCGCCGCGGGCTTTTCCCATTTTCGAGATATTTGCACAGCAGTTCGAGAAACCCCGGTTCGGGTTCGCGGATGATCGCGCGTTCGAGCGCCCGCGCTTCGTCGCGCGACAGCGGATCCTTGTTGTTGGCGAGGATCGCGAGTTCCTCTTGTGACGCGCCGCCGTAGGGGATCGCCGAGACGGTCTGCTTTTCGAGGAAGATTTTGACGATGTTGCAGGCCATCTCATAGGTCGAGTACCAGCGCGGGCCGACCGCGATGTCGAGCGCGCCGGCATAGACGACGTTATGCGCGTTGTCCCAACCGAGGAAATTTCCGAGATCGACCGTCGCGCGGGCGCGAAACGCCTTATGCCCGGTCGTGTAGGAGCGGTTGTAGAGAGCGCGGTCCTGCACGTCCATCAGCCCGGCGTGGCAAAGCTGCGCCAGCACCTCCTTGCGCTCGGCCGGGTTCTCCAGCAGCCCGAGGAACACGCGGTAGGCTTCCAGCACCTGGCCGCGATGCACCAATGTCATCCAATGGTCGAGCCGTTCCTGCAGCGGGCCGCCGAGCCGCTCCGGCTGCTGGTCGGGCCAGACGACTTCCGGCATCGGCGGCGGACCCGGCGGCATCGACCAGCCCGGCGCGCGCGCGTAATGCCCCGGCGCCTTCAGGATTTTCTGGTTCCAGATGTCGAGCCCGGTCGGGATGTACCAGATCGTCTGGGCCAGCGGCAGCGCGGCGCAATCCTCCGGCACCATGCGCGTGAGTTGCGAGGCGGCGCGGGCCGACAACAGGCAGTGGTCGTTGTTGACGAAATTGACGTAGCCGTCGTCGATTCGCTCGTGATAGGGCACATGCGTGTACGGCGCATGGATGCGCACCGCCTCGGCGACGATTTCGCGCATCGGCCGGCGCTGCCGAACCAGATCGTAGTATACATCGCTCGCGCCCTTCTGGTCGCGGTCGAGAATACGTTCCTCGAGCTTGGCGTACAGCGCTTCCGGCTTCGGCGTGTTGACGATCGCGCCTTGCATGTCGTTGGGCATCCAATGCTCCTATGATCCAGCCCGGGCCATTCCGGTCCCGCGCGGGCGGCAGCGTGAATGGCTTGACAATAACCCCGAGCGCCAGCACGCGGCAATGTCGCAGCGCACGGTTTCGGGCGGGCTGCCATGCGTGCTACGAATGGACAGAGCGCTGGGGCCAGCCGGTCGGAGATAGCAATGCGGCAGAAATGGACGCTGGCGGGTCTCGCTTTCGGGATCGCTGCGTGGATCGCGCTGCTGCCGGCCGCCGCACCGGCCGCGCCGCGCTGTGACGAATATAATCCCTTCGGTCCGGCGCGGATTGGCGAAATCACGCTCAATTCGACCGATTTCGCCGATGAACACGGCACCGAAATGCGCAGCTTCATCGAGACCGAAAGCATCGGCAAGGTCGATGTCGAGATCGTCCGTGCGATCCCGGCCAGCGTGGTTCGCGATGTTTCCGCGGTGCCGGAGATCAGCACGATATCGCCGTATTTCGGCGAGCGCCTGAAAGGCATCAAGGTCGCGATTTCGCTTGCCGGAAGCAAGCGGCCGGTCAGCGTGGTGCTGAAATTGCGCCAGGTCTGCGCCAGCCACTTCCGCAACACGTTTCTTTATTATTGAGCAGGCGGACGCGGCGCGGCGGGCAAGCGGAATGAGTGCGGTCAGAGCGTTGGGATTGATGCTGATGCTGCTTGCCGGAGCGCTGATCCGGCCGGCGCTGGCGGACGATGTCGGCTGTCTGAGCACCACGTTCCGCTTTCTCGGGCCGAACGACAAGGTTTGCGTCAGCGGCTTTGATGACCCGAAAGTCCCCGGAGTGGCTTGCCACATCAGCCAGGCGCGGACCGGCGGCATCAAAGGCGGGCTGGGGCTCGCCGAGGACCCGTCACGGTTTTCGATCGCCTGCCGGCAGATCGGCCCGATCACGATCGACCCGCGCAAGCTGCCCAAAGAGGACGAGGTTTACAGCACCCGGACCTCGATCCTGTTCAAGAACACGCACGTCTATCGCATGTATGACGAGAAGCGCAACACGCTGATCTATCTGGCGATCAGCGACAAGATCGTCGAAGGCTCGCCGCAGAGTTCGCTGTCGACCGTGCCGATCATGCCGTGGGGGCAGTAACGGGCATTTGCTTTGGCATCGGCGTGTATTACGGAATGCGGTAAAACGGGTTGGGCAGCAGGAAGGCTCGTTCAGCATGGCCGCCGGCCAGGTCGGACGGCTGATCGCCCATGTTTGCGACGATCGTATAACCGGCGGCCTCGATCGCGGCCCGCACCGGTGCCTTGAAATCGGCCGCCGATGCGTAGCGGCTTCCTTCCGGTCTCATATAGAGGGCCGCATATCCCTGGTAGCCGGCATTTTGCAGGTTCCGTTCGGTTGCGGCGCGCTGCGACTCCCGTCGGCCCGTGATGAAGAACACCGACACGTTGAGGCCGCGCGCCCGCCGGAACAGGGTCAGGGTCGGCCCGATCGCGGGTGCTTTGGCGAGCAGGTCCCATGCCGTCCAACCGCAGGGGCCTTCCGGGAGCGCGACGCACGGTCCGTCGGTGATATAGCCGAAATCGTCCGCCTTGATCACGTCCCAATTGGTCAGAGCGGTCTCGTCGATGTCGAGCACGAGCGCCGGATGACTGGTCTCGGAAGCCCGCCTGACGGTCCATTCGGCCGCCGCCGACGCCGCCGCGGCCAGGTCGCGGGCGTAGGCCCCCGAATCGTGGTAGGCCGTCGCGGCGGTCTTGGCTTCTCCGACATTGGGCGGTTGCGCATCGGGTACGGAGGCCGGAGGCGGGAGCGGCGCCGCTGACTGAGCTCGGCTCGGCGAAAGACCGGCGTAAAAGACGAAAGCCGCTGCCGCGACACAGCGCAGCAGTTTCGGGATTATGGAGCGCGAGCCGTAACGCGCCCGCCCGGCTCGGTTCTCCGCTTCCGGCGGGACCGCGGCTGCGGTGTTCCGGCCGCCGTACGGCGGCATCGTACGATGCGCCTTAACGCAGATACCGCTTTTCGGCCGCCTTCATCGCCGGGACGCGCTGCAGATCGAAAATATCCTCTACCGTGGCGATGCGCTTATCGACTTCGTGAATGCCGCCGTCGCGGCGGATCGCGGCGAAGATGTCGCGCATCGCGGTTACCGCGGCGCGCACCGCATGGTTGGCGTAGATCATGATCCCGATCTTGCCAAACGCGCGCGCCTTCGCCTCTGTCAAGTCAGGATAGGCGGTCGGCACGATTGTCAGCGGGATCGTACCGGGCCAGGCATTCGCAAAGGCGACGATCTCGTTCGGCGTTTTTTGCTTCGAATGGATCAGCAGGAGGTCAGCCCCGGCCTCGGCGTAGGCAGCGCCGCGCTTTAGCGCCTCGTCGGTGCCGAGATCGGCAATCAGCGCCTCGGTGCGGGCGATCACGAGCAGGTCGTGATCGGCGGCAGCGCCACGCGCCGCCTCGATCTTGCCCTGAAATTCCTCGATACGCACCAGTTCCTGCCGGGCGCCGGCCAGCAGAGAGGTGTCCTTCGGGAAAGTCTTGTCCTCGATCACGACGGCAGCCGCGCCGGCGCGCGCATAGGCGCCGACCACATGACCGACATTAATCGCGTTGCCGTAGCCGGTATCGAGATCGGCGACAAGCGGGATCGTCACCTGCTCGATTATCGCGTGGGTCATGTCGAGGTGCTGGGTGAATGACAGCAGGCTCGCGTCGGGCACGCCATAGGCGGCCGACAATTCGAACCCGCTCGCCCAGATGCCGTCGAAACCCGCCTCCTCGGCGAGGCGGGCCGAGAGCGGGTGGTGCGCCGCCATCAGGATCGCCAACTCGCCGGAAGCGACCTTATCCCGCAATGCGTTCGCCATGTCGGCCTCATCCCTGGGTGCGCTCTAT
This sequence comes from Alphaproteobacteria bacterium, assembly GCA_050181375.1. Classification (GTDB taxonomy): domain Bacteria; phylum Pseudomonadota; class Alphaproteobacteria; order ATCC43930; family CGMCC-115725; genus DATARH01. The sequence continues at coordinate 21,297 of JBFXDF010000002.1, read as the reverse complement.
TATCCTTCACTCCACCGGCGGAGAGGTGACGAAAGCACGTGCCTGCTCCGCCGCCTGCTTGTGCACCCGCCGGAAGCGACACGCTCATCGCGTCCCGCAGCTTTACGCGCAGATAGTCGGCGTTGAGCACGGGCATCCTCGGCGACCTGGTGCAGCTCGTCCGAGCGGTGGCTCATCACATAGGCGAGCGCCCGCACGAACATGCCCATCTGGCCGTGAAACCCCTTGAGACGGCCGATCGTCGGCCGCCGCTTCAGCCTTGCGCCGGGAGCGACGTGCTGGATCGCGAGCATGGTCTGTGAATGCGCTCTGTCGCCACTGTAGATAACAGCGCAAGAACCGGGAAGCCGAATAGATTTGCCGCCGCCACATTGGCATCGCAGCCGCCGAACGCGAGGAAGCATGGCCGAGGCCGGGATGGCCCCAGCGGGCGCGAACCGCCGAACCGGACGTCCGGGGTCGCGCGCGACACCCGACGATGCGCCGGCCGGCGTCGATCCCGATGCTGCTCCCGGCGTCGATACCGGACGCGCCTGGGCGGTGGCCGCCGCGGCGTTTTTCGCGAGCGCGGTGGCGCTCGGCGTGATCTACAGCTTCGGGGTGTTTTTGCGGCCGATCGCGGCCGGTCTGGGCGTCAGCACCGCCGCCGTCTCGGCGTTTTTCTCGGTCGCGTCGCTCGTCTATTACGCGCTCGGCGCGCCGGCCGGCCGGCTGGCCGACCGATACGGGCCGCGCCCGATCGTCGCGAGCGGCGCGGTGTTCCTGGCGCTCGGTCTGTGCGCGACCGCGTTGGTCGATGATCTGTGGCTGGCCTATCTGACCTACGCCGCCGGTGTCGGCATCGGCGGCGCGTGCTGTTACGTGCCGAGCCTGGCGGCGGTCGGCGGCTGGTTCGTCCGGCGCCGCCACCTGGCGCTCGGCATCGCGGCGGCGGGCACCGGCGGCGGCACGCTGGCGCTTCCGCCGATCGCCGCCGCGCTGACCGAACATTACGGATGGCGCGCGACGTTTGTCGTGCTCGGGCTGGCCGGCGGTCTTGTCCTGCTCGGTTGCGCGGCGCTGACCCGCGCTCCTCCGGTCTCGCGCGGCGGTGGGGCGGCGGCACCGCGGCCGGCCGAGATGCTGCGCTCGCGCGGCTTCATCCTGCTGTATCTGTCCTGGGTTTTCGCCACTTCGGCGCTGTTTGTGCCGTTTGTGTTTTTGCCGGCCTTCGCCCGCGCGCACGGCGCCGGCGAGGTCGCCGCCGCCGCGCTGATCTCGGTGATCGGCGGCACCTCGATCCTCGGCCGGCTGATCCTGGGCCCGCTCGGCGGGCGGATCGGCGTCGTCGCGCTGTTCAAGCTGATGGTGCTGGTGATGGCGGTCAGCTATGCGCTGTGGTTTCTCGCGGGGTACTGGTGGCTGGTTGCCTTCGCCGTTGTGCTCGGCATCAGCTATGGCAGCCGCATCGCCGCGGTCCCGGCCGTGCTGATCGAGCTGTTCGGGACCGCGCATCTCGGGACGATGCTCGGCGTCTTCTTTACCGCGACCGGTCTCGCCGCGGTGATCGGCCCGAGCCTCGCCGGGCTCGCGGTCGAGGCGGGCGGCGGCTATGGCGGCGCGATCGTCTTTGCGCTCGCCTCGGGTTTGCTCGGCTTTGCCCTGATCCTGCCGCTGCCGCATCGCTGAGCAGCCGGATCGCAATGCCGCCGCCCGCGCGGCGATGCGCTTGGGAATGCGCCGCCGTTCGATTACAGTTGCGCCGGTATCAAAGCGGGGAGCGGTGGGCCGCGGCGGTCCCCGGTCTCCGCGACACATCCGGGAGGGCGTCATGACCATGCCGAAGCCGCGCAAGCTTTCGCATCTGGTGCTGCAGACCAACCGCCGCGACGAGATGCGCGACTGGTATTGCACGGTGCTCGGGGCCGAGGTGCTGCACGAAAACAAGTTCATCTGCTTTATCAGCTATGACGACGAGCATCACCGGGTGGCGTTTGTCGACCCCGGGCCGCTGGCCGACAAGGCGCCGGCCGAGGGCAAGACCGCCCGCGCCGGCGGCGAGGTCGGGTTGCACCACATGGCGTTCACCTATGCCGGGCTCGACGATCTGATCGACAACTACCTGCGGCTCAAGGACCTCGGCATAAGGCCGCATCGCTGCGTCAACCACGGCGTGACGACCTCGATGTACTAATACGACCCCGACCGCAACCAGGTCGAATTGCTGGTCGATAATTTCGCGGCCGCCGCCGACGGGCAGGCCTATATGCGGCGGCGTTCGGCGACCGATAAAAACCCGGTCGGCGTCGATTTCGACCCCGAGGCGATGGCCGAGCGCGTCCGAGCCGGCCTGCGCACCGAGGAGCTGGTCGACATCAATCGCTGACCGCCCGCAGGCGGCGTTTCGCGATCCCGCAAGCCGGGTTCACTTCAGAATAAGCGCCCGGAGCGCGCGGCGCTGCTCCTCGGTGCAACCCGAATCCTGCTGTGCGCAGGACTGCAAGATGCTGTCGCGCACCTGCAGCTCATGCGGCAGCTTGATCCCGGCGAATTTCAGCCCTTCGCTGAACAGATGATCGATCCCGAGATATCTGTGATGCACCGACGGGACATCGCGACCGAAATTGCGTACGATGCGATAAAAGGTTATGTGGTCGATGTCTTCGCCGAATTGTTCCCGCGCCTCTTCGGAATACGTTAGCTGCATCGTCGGATGGTGATCTCCATAATAGATGATCACGGTGGGAACGGGCGATTTCTCGATGTAGTCCTCCAGCCGGCGAAACGCCACGATCGAATCATTCAGCCGATTGATGTAATCGTGCAGTGCTTCGTCGCCGGCCGGCTTGAGGTCGTACGGTCCGGAAAACAGCTCGCTTCGATCCGCATAAATCGTGTTTCCATGTGGACCGTGGTTCCACCAGGTCAGCAGCATGACCAGTCGCGGAACGTGACGCGGCTGCTCCAGCCGCCCGATCGCGGCGTCCACGAAATAGTGATCGCGCATCTTGACCCAGTCGGTCGGGACATTAAGCGTGCCCGGCTCAAAGATTTCGTCAACGCCGTACGCCCGATACACTTCGCCGTACCGCATCACATCCTTGCGCACCGAGCTGATCAGTTCGGTCTCGTAGCCGTTATCCCGCAAATACCCGGGAACGCAGCGGTCGATCAGCTTTGGCATGAACAGGTTCGGGTAAGAACCGGCGGTGCCGAACATCTGATGATTGATGCCGCAATTGAAGATGAATTCCGAGATCATGCTCATGCCGCCGGCGACATGCGTCTTCAGCGGTCCGTTGATAGAAGGAAGGCGCGGGTTGAGCATATCGGTAAGCGACGGCGCGTTGGCGTACGCCGCCAATATTTTCGGATCGAAAACGCTTTCCACATGGACCGTAATTATATCCGGGCAGTCAACGCAGGCCGCACCGCCGCCCGGCGGCCGGTCCGCGTTGCGCAAGTGGCCGAGCGCGGACGCCACGTTCATTTCGGAATTGACCCGCACATAATCCGCGCCCGAGCTCAGCAGATACGATACGATTAACGGACCATACTGCTTCATCCGGCTGTACAGAAACTGGTTCGACGCCGCCCAGAAAAAATTGCCGTTCGCGAAGATTACCGTATTGATCACGGCCCCGAGCAATACGATGTAGGCCACGGTTCGCGATCTGTGCCAAACCGAAAAGGGACGCACTCGGGTGTCGAAATAGCGAAGCAGAAAAAACAGAATTATGCCAGCGATCGCCGCCGCCGCCCATATCAGGATCATATCCGCATAGGCCTGCAGCAATGCGAAATTTCCCGCCCGGCTGTATTCCCACACGGTCAGCAGATCGAATATATGCAAGTGCTCGTTTATCAAACGATATTTCGCGGCATCGATACGTTCGATCGCGAGGAGTATGCCGGCAACAGCCAAACATACCGAGAGAATGCGACCCGAAAAGAGGAGCAGCGCCGCGGCAGGAAAAGCCAGCAGCAGGAATATCGCCATCGCGCCGAAAAATGACGGCTCCCTACCGGCCACGTATGCTATTACTCGGGCAAGCAATACGATCGCGAGTACTTGCAGGACCAGGAGCGATGCTCGTCCGGTCAATCGCAACAGAACGGCTTTGTCAAAGCGCGGCATGAGCGAGCCAATGCTAACGTGGCAGACGCTGGAGCGTAATCACGGAATCGTCCGTCGGATGCAGGTATAGCTGGTCGGGACTCGGCCCTCGTTCCAGCCGGTACAACCATCCTGGCCGTATCGGATTGAAATTATCGTATACGTAATAACAACCGGATCCGCAGTGCGCGGGTATGATCATCATGGTGAACGGCGTGTCCTTGTTTCCCAGCAAGCCACGCGGGTCGATGTCGAAATGAACATTTTCCGATACGGAGAACCGCAACTGAAAAGGAACGTTTTTCATCGCGGCGACCGTCCATTTCCCGGCGAGTTCCGGGAAGTACGGGTTATTGACATAGTAGGATACGGCGCACAAGGCTATCACCGCTAGCGATGCCGCGCCGTACCCTATTCGACGACGCATCGCCATTTGTCCTCCACCCTCGCCGAACTCATCAGGCGAACAAAAAGCTGAAGCGATCGCGTACCCAGGCGCGGGTTTCCGGCTGGCGCAACCGCCAGATACGCGCGTCCCAAACGAAGTGAACCATCGTGATCCCGGTCAGGAAGGCGACGACCATGTTCAGGATCATCGGGTAATTGGCCTCGACATGCAGGAGCGCCGCGGTCGCCGTTCCGAATTGCGTCGCCCATACGATCAGGTCGCGAACCAGAAAGCCGCAAAACGCGAAATACAGAATGATCCCGGTTATATACATCGCGCGGCGCAGCGAGCTCCGGGCCGCCGTCGCCGTGACATCGCGTCGGTTGATGGCGTGCCCCAACAGAAACAGCAGGTACTGCAATCCATGCGCCCATGTGAATGAGACAAACGCCACGAGAGCGTCGCCAATGAAATAATAAGGGAGAAAGAAGGCTGTGCTTACCAGCAGAATTGCGCTGTTGAGCGCGGTTTGCTCGGTGCGGCGGAGCCAGAGGGATAATACCGCCAGGTATAGGCTGGCCGCCAATATGGCGAGGCCGATATACCACAAGAGCCCGAAAGATGCATCGACCCAGGCGATTTCGCCTCCGGCGTAATACGTCTTGAGGCCGGTTATCGCTGCCTGATACACGCCAAGCAGGCCGGCAATGCCGCCGCCGAATATGGCCCACTTCTCGGTTTTGAGGGCCGGCGTTCGCCGCTCGCAAATGCAAGAAAACGCGAACACGCCCCAATTCTGCTTGGCGAAATGCCAAGTCTGCCAAAAGGTATAGAACAACATGAAGGCGAAGACAACAATCGGCGCGCCGCCGCCGACATTCGCGGCGAGAAAACCGAAAACTCCGAATGTAACGGTCATAATGATCGCGCAAAAATATATCATAGTGCGCCGGTTCTCGATGACGAAGCGGCGAATGCGTCTGTCGGTCAGCAGATAAAATGTCGCCGGTACATGGCCGGTGGCGAGAAAGGCCACGACAGCGGCGGCCAGTTCAGCGCCGCCGTGACCGGCGAATTGAAATGCGAGGATGAAATAGGGAATTATCGTGACGAGCAGCAGCGCCGAATGGAATGCGTGAATCGCCCCTTGCCGGCGCGGCTTGACAAGCGGCAGCCGATCGCGTCCAGCGGTTGTGACCGGTATCACAGTCCCCCCTCCGGCCTGATCTTGTGGCACCGCTCGCAATGCCGGTCAACGTTGTTGGGCATCGGCGTTGCGATCGGAGGCCGTCACGGCCGCGGCTGGTTTGCCGCCGCGGGAAAGCGGCGCGTCTCTGGCATTCGCGGCGACGCGGCGGCAATAATGCCGAGCTTTACGGTCATGGCCGCGCAACGCGGGAGAATCGAGGCGACATGAGAAACGACAAACGGCCGCGCAACTACCGCCGGGACACGCTGTTGACCCATCTCGGGCGCGATCCCGAGGCGCAGCATGGCGCGATCAACCCGCCCGTCTATCACGCCTCGACAATCCTCTCGAAGAACATCGCCGAGTGGGAGAGCCGGCCCGACCCGAAAGCGCAATTCGGCGTCGTGCGCTACGGCCTGTCGGGCACGCCCACCACCTTCGCGCTCGAGGAACTGCTGGCGAAGATCGAGGGCGGCTACCGCGCCGCGATCGTCTCGTCGGGGCTGGCCGCGGTCACCGCGCCGCTGCAGGCCTGCGTCAGCGCCGGCGACCATGTGCTGATGGTCGATTCGGTGTATGGCCCGGCGCGCCGCTTCTGCGATCACGTGCTGACCCGCTGCGGCGTCGAGACGACCTATTACGACCCGCTGATCGGCGGCGGAATCGAGCGGCTGATCCGGCCGAATACCAAAGTCGTCTACGTCGAATCGCCGGGCTCCTTGACGTTCGAGGTGCAGGACGTGCCGGCGATCGCCGCCGTGGCTCACCGCTACGGCGCGCGCGTGCTGATGGACAACACCTGGGCGACCGGATGCCTGTTCCGCGCGTTCGAGCACGGCGTCGATGTCTCGATCCACGCCGCGACCAAGTATATCGGCGGCCATTCCGACATCATGCTCGGCGCGGTCGTGACCAACGAGGAAAGCTGGCTGCCGGTCAGATCGATGATCGGCGATCTCGGCCATTGCGCGGGGCCGGACGACATCTTTTTCGCCTTGCGCGGCATGCGCACCCTGAGCGTGCGGCTCGAACGCCACCAGAAGAACGCGCTGGAGGTCGCGCGCTGGCTGCAGACCCGGCCCGAGGTGTCGCGGGTGCTCTACCCCGCATTGCCCGAGGACCCGGGACACGCGCTGTGGAAACGCGATTTTCTCGGCGCCAGCGGGCTGTTCGGCGTCGTGCTGAAGGCAGTGCCGAAGGATGCCGTCGCCGCGTTTATCGACTCGCTCGACCTGTTCGGCATCGGCGCGAGCTGGGGCGGTTATGAGAGCCTGATCCAGCCTTCCTTCCCCGAGCGCATCCGCACGGCGACGCGGTGGCAGGCCGAGGGACCGCTGGTGCGCATCCATATCGGCCTCGAAGACCCGCAAGACCTGATCGCCGATCTGGCGCAGGGTCTCGACAAATTACGCGCGGCGGCTTGATGCCGGCAGAAGGGCAGGGCGGAAAAGCGCAGCGCATTCCGCCAATCGGGATGCGCTGTCCGCGGATTACGCTCCGCTCATCCGCCCTGCTTAGGCGGGGACTGGGGCGGCGGGGTGGAGCAGACCGGCTTGCCGCAGATCGGCCCACAGCGCGGCCGGGATCGGATGGCGCAGCAGATCGAGATTGGCGCGGAACTCGTCGGCGTCGCGCGGACCCGGGATGATCGCGGCGACCGCCGGATGGGCCAGCGGAAACTGCAAGGCGGCGGCCGGCAGCGGCACGTTATGCGCGTCGCAGATCGCGGCGATCGCCTTGACCTTCGCGACGATCTCGGGCGGCGCCGGGTTGTAGTTCCAGGTCTCGCGCCCGGCGAGGATGCCGGAATTGAGCGGCCCGCCGACGACAATCGAGGTCCCGGCCGCGACACAGCGCGGCAGCAGATCGTCGAGCGGCGCCTGTTCCAGGAGCGTGTAGCGCCCGGCCAGCAGAAACGCGTCCCACTGGCCCCACTCCATCGCTTCGAGCAGCACCTCGCGCTCGTTGACGCCGATCCCGACCGCCCGCACCGCGCCGCCGCCGCGCAAGGCTTCGAGCGCGCGATAGCCGCTCTCGCGCAAAATCCGCATCAGCGCCGGATGCGCCTCCTTGCCGTGCTGGTACGCCCCGATGTCGTGCACATAGAGGATGTCGATCCGCGCCAGCCCGAGGCGCTGCAAGCTGTCCTCATGGGAGCGCATGATCCCGTCATACGAATAGTCGTAGACCGGGTCGAACGGCAGCGGGTGGCGGCGGCCGTCGGGATGCACGCCGCCGGAATGGACGCGATCGGGGTTCGGGCACAGGAGGCGGCCGACCTTGGTCGAGAGCACCCATTCGTCGCGCGGGCGATCGCGCAACGCGTCGCCGACCGCGCGCTCGGCCTGCCCGACGCCGTAGAACGGCGCCGTATCGACGTAGCGCACCCCGGCATCCCACGCGGCCGAAACGATCGCCTCGGCCGTATCCGGCCCCACCTCGATGCGGCTGCCGCCCAGCGTTGCGCAACCGAGCCCGAGTTCGGTGACCTCTACCGGGGTGCGGCCGATCCGCCGCCTCGGAAAATCGACCATCACCGGCTCTCCGCGTGCTTGATCCGCGGGATATAGCCTAGCGGAAGGCCGGGAGTTCGCAAATCAGGCGGCAAAAATCAGACCTGGAACTGCTCGATCCCGGCGACATTGAAGGCGTTGTCGACGATCTTGCCGCGCCCTTCGCCGCAATGCCGGCAGGTTGGAAAGAGTTCGCCCTTCACCGCGTTGATTTCCTCCGGATCGGCCTGGGCATGGCTCGGGTCGTGGACAAAGCGATACACGCCGGATTTCGGCACCACGTCTCCGGGCTTGTATTCGAGCAGGTCTTCCGGGTTGTACTCGCGCTTGTCGTGTTCTTCCATTGCTCGCCTCCAGATGCCCCGCTGCACAACGGTATCGGTCCACGTCCGGTTCCGGTCCCTGGACGCTTGCCGCGAGAGGTTCGCGGTGGCAGGAAAGGCCGGCTACAGAGGAGAGAAAATCATGCCGAAGCAGCAGATCCGCTCCGACAGGCTGCGCCAGCCGAGCGGCGTGTTCTCGCATGCCACGATGATCGAGGCCAGGGGCCGCCTCGTCTTTATCTCGGGCATGACCGCGCGCCGGCTCGACGGGACGATCGCCGGGGTCGGCGACATCGAGGCTCAGACGCGGCAGGTCTGCGAAAACCTGAAAGCCGCGGTCGAGGCGGCCGGCGGCACGATGGACGATATCTGCCGGGTCGATGTCTATATCCGCAACATGGAGCAGTTCGAGGGCATCCACCGGGTGCGCCGCGAATACTTCAAGGAACCGCTGCCCGCCTCGACAATGGTCGAGGTCAACAAGATGACCTCGCCCGACGCGCTGATCGAGATCAGCGCGATCGCGGTGATCGCGGACTAGCAATTCCTCGGCGCGGCCGCTTCGAGCGGGTGGCCGGCGGTGAACCCGCCCTCGAAATGGCAGTCTTGCCCTGCTATATGTTCCGCATGCTGATCGGCCGGAAGCGGATAACGCGAATTACCGGCCCGGTCCTCGGCTGAGGATCGGGGCGCCTTCCTTTTCCTTTCCCCTTCGCATTCATCCGCGAGCTGGCCATGCCGACGGATTACCGTCCGACCGTCTTTCTCCCGAAAACCGATTTTCCGATGCGCGGCGGGCTGCCGAGCCTCGAACCGAAGCTGGTCGCGCGCTGGCGCGATATCGGGCTTTACGAAAAGCTGCGCGAAGCCTCGCGCGGGCGCGAAAAATTCGTACTGCATGACGGGCCGCCCTACGCCAACGGCGACATTCATCTCGGGCACGCGCTTAACAAAATCCTGAAGGACGTGATCAACCGGGCGCAGCAGATGTCCGGCAAGGACGCGCCCTATGTGCCGGGGTGGGACTGCCACGGCCTGCCGATCGAGTGGATCGTCGAGGAGAAGTACCGGGCGAAAAAGCAGTCGAAGGACGAGGTGCCGCTGACGCAGTTCCGCCGGGAATGCCGCGATTTCGCGGCCCGCTGGGTCGAGATCCAGAAGGAGCAGTTCCGGCGGCTCGGCGTCGTCGGCGACTGGGAGCATCCGTACCTGACGATGAGCTTCGACGCCGAGGCGCAGATCGTCCGCGAGATCGGCAAGTTTCTCGTCAATGGCGGGCTGTACAAGGGCGCCAAGCCGGTGCTGTGGTCGGTCGTCGAGCAGACCGCGCTGGCCGAGGCCGAGGTCGAATACCACGATCACCGCTCGAACACGGTCTGGGTGCGTTTCCCGATCGTCACCCCAAGCCGGCCCGAGCTTGCCGGCGCGGCGGCGGTGATCTGGACGACGACCCCCTGGACGCTGCCCGGCAACCGCGCGATCGCCTACAGCGCCGAGCTTGAATACGCGGTCCTGCGCGTCGAGTCGGTCGGCGAAAACAGCCGGGCGCAACCCGGCGAGCGCATCGTCATCGCGGCGCCGCTGATCGGGGAAGTCGCGGCGCAGGCCGGCATCGCGGCTCATACGGTCGAAGCCCGGTTCCCAGGCAGCGCCCTGGCCGGCACGGTGGCGCGTCACCCGCTGCACGGCCAGGGGTACGATTTCGACGTGCCGCTCTTCGCCGCCGATTTTGTCAGCGCGGATACCGGCACCGGCCTTGTCCATATCGCACCGGGGCACGGCGCCGACGACTGGGAGCTGGGCCAGGCCAACGGGCTGCCGGTGCCCGACACGGTCGGGCCTGACGGCGTGTACCTGCCGCATGTGCCGCTGTTCGCCGGTCACGCCGTGTACCGGCCCGATGGCAAGCCGGGCGATGCCGACAAGGTGGTGATCGAGGCGGTCGAAAAGGCCGGCGGCCTCCTGGCGCGCGGCACGCTGGTGCATTCTTATCCGCATTCGTGGCGGTCGAAGGCGCCGCTGATCTTCCGCAACACGCCGCAATGGTTCATCAGCATGGCGGCCAACGATCTGCGGCAAAAGGCGCTCGCCGCGATCGACGAGACAAGCTGGATCCCGCCGCAGGGCAGGAACCGCATCGCCGCGATGATCGAGACCCGGCCGGACTGGTGCGTGTCGCGGCAGCGCGCCTGGGGCGTGCCGATCCCGGTGTTCACCAACCGCAAGACCGGCGAACCGCTGCGCGACGGCGCGGTCGTCGAACGCGCCGCGCAGGCCGTCGAGCGCGACGGCGCCGACGCCTGGTACACGACCGACGCCTCGGTCTTTCTCGGCAACCGATACGACGCGGCCGAGTGGGAGAAGGTGACCGACATCATCGAGGTGTGGTTCGACAGCGGCTCGACGCACGCTTTTGTGCTCGAAAAGCGCCCCGAATTAAAATGGCCGGCCTCGCTCTATCTCGAAGGCTCGGACCAGCATCGCGGCTGGTTTCATTCGTCGCTGCTCGAAAGCTGCGGCACGCGCGGACGCGCGCCCTACGAGGCGGTGCTGACGCACGGCTTCGTGCTCGACGAGCAGGGGCGCAAGATGTCGAAATCGCTCGGCAACGTCATCGCCCCCGACGACGTGATGAAACAGAGCGGCGCCGACATTCTGCGGCTGTGGGTCGTCGCCTCGGATTACGCCGAGGATTTGCGGATCGGCCCCGAAATTCTGAAGCATATGGGCGACGCCTATCGCCGGCTGCGCAACACGCTGCGCTATCTGTTGGGCGCGCTGGCCGGCTTCTCGCCGGAGGAGAGCGTGCCCGCGGCGGACATGCCGGAACTGGAGCGCTGGGTATTGCACCGGCTGGCCGAGCTGGACGGGAGCGTGCGCCGCGCGATCGCCGATTACGATTTCCACGGCATGTTCACTGCATTGCACAATTTCTGCGCCGTCGATCTGTCGGCCTTCTATTTCGACATCCGCAAGGACCGGCTCTATTGCGATGCCGCCGACGACCCGGCGCGGCGCGCGACACGCACCGTGATGGACCGCACCTTCGACTGCCTGGCGCGCTGGCTCGCCCCGATCCTGTGCTTCACGGCCGAGGAAGCCTGGCTCGCGCGCCACGGCGACGCGCCCGGCCAAAGCATCCATCTCGAGTTGTTTCCCGCGGTGCCGGAAGCATGGCTCGACCCGGAACTCGGGTCGCGCTGGGCCGAGTTGCGCGATCTGCGGCGCGTCGTGACCGGCGCACTCGAACTCGAACGCGCCGCGAAACGTATCGGCTCGAGCCTGCAGGCCGAGGTCGAGGTTTATGTGCCGGAGCGGCTGTTGCCGCTGCTGCGCGAGGTCGATCTCGCGGAGCTGTGCATCACATCGGCCGGAACGGCGCGCGCCGGAACCCCGCCCGAAAATGCCTTCACGCTGCCCGATGCGCCGGGGATCGGCGTCGTCGTCGGCCTTGCCGACGGCGCGCGCTGCGAGCGCTGCTGGCGGGTGCTGCCGGAAGTCGGGCACGTTCCGGGGCACGCCGATCTGTGCCGCCGCTGCGCCGACGTGCTGGACCGCGCCGCAATCCCGGCTGTCCTGGCCGGCTGAGCCGATACCGAGCGCTGCTTAGGCCAAATCTGAACAGCGTCGCGGCCCGCCGCGCGGCGACACGATATTCGCCACATTGCCGGAGTATCGAATAATCGGGTGCGGCGGGTCGGAGCGATGACGGGACCGGGCGTTTGCTGTTCTTTTGCTGCAGAATTTTGCGTTCCATCGCCGCGAAACCGGCGCGGCGCAAGGGGTTCGAGCCGGCGTTTGCTGCTGATTTCCTGCAGAAGCAGCAAACCGCGGCCGGAACAGGGAAAACCGCAGCCTGTCGCGTCCCGCAATGCGAACCAAAAGCAGCGCCCGTGCGGCGCGGCATCTTGAAATCGGGGGCGGTTTGAGAAACGGTTGTTCTCTCCGGCGCGAGCGGCGACCGTCCGGTTTGCGAGACGGATCGCGAGGCGGGTGTCGAAGACCGGGCCAGTTCGAGAGAGACATTATCCGATGATTGTTGGACGCGGCCTCGCGGTGGCGGCCGTCGTCGCCCTGCTGGATCAGCTCAGCAAAGCCGCGGTGTTGCGGTTTTTCGGCGAGAGCGGCTGCGCCACCCATCACCTGCCGGTGACGCGGTTTTTCGATCTGGTGCTGACCTGCAACACCGGCATCAGCTTCGGCCTGTTCAACCGCTCGGATCTCGGTTCGACGGTGTTCGCGGTAGCCGGCGCCGCGATCATCGTGGTGTTGCTGTTCTGGTTGAGCCGGGTGCGCGGCAACCTCATGGCCATCGCGCTCGGGATGGTGATCGGCGGCGCGATCGGCAATGTGATCGACCGGCTGCGCTTTGACGGGGTCGTCGATTTTCTCTATTTTCATGCCGGGGCATGGGGCTGGCCAGCATTCAATCTTGCGGACGCGGCGATTTGTCTTGGGGTGGCGGCGATTTTGCTGGACGGGATGTTGGCGCGGCGCGAGACGCCGCCGGCAATCCAAGGGGAAGATGTCTCGCGATGATCAAGCACAATCGCGCTATCGTCGGGCAAGCGCGGACCGCCGCGCTGATCGGCGCCTGTGTGTCGCTCGCCGCCCTGCCGGGCTGCCGCGACGTGCGCATGGCGATCGGCATGGATCAAGGCGGGCCGGACGAGTTCGCGGTCGAATCTCGCGCGCCGCTGCTGATCCCTCCCGACTTCAACCTGCGGCCGCCGCAGCCCGGAGCGGCGCGGCCGAACGAAGTGACGGCAGCCGACCGGGCTCGCCGGGTGATCGATTCGGCGGGTCCCGGCGAGCCGGGCAAACAGGCCAGCTTCGCCTTGAAGGCATCGTCGGATGGGTCGTCGCCGGCTCCGGGCTCACAGCTCGATCCGAACCAGCAGGTGCAGGATAACAGCATGGCGAGCCGGCTGCTGAGTTCGGGCGACAGCGCGGCGGGCGATACAGCCGCGAGCCGCGAAACGACGCCGATCAAGGGGGTATATTGAGCGCCGGGCGCATGAGACGCGATCTGCGGATTTTTACTTCGATTCCCGCGGGGCTTTATTTGGCGGCCTCGTGTCGCGGCGTGCTCGGGCTGCTGTTGCTGCTGACCTTGGTGCTCTGCGCGAGACCGGCGGCGGCGCAGAAGTTCGAGGTCGAGAGCTTCACCCTCGACAACGGCATGCAGGTCGTCGTGCTGCCGAACCATCGGATCCCGGCGGTGACGCAGACCGTATGGTACAAGGTCGGCGCCGCCGACGATCCGCGCGGCAAATCGGGGCTCGCCCATTTTCTTGAACATCTGATGTTCAAGGGGACAAAGAGGATCGCGCCGGGCGAATTTTCCCAGCTGATCGCGCGGGCCGGCGGACGCGAGAACGCGTTCACCTCGGAAGATTACACCGGCTATCATCAGACCGTGGAGAGCGATCGGCTCGAACTGCTGATGCGGCTCGAAGCCGACCGGATGACCGGCCTCACGCTCGCGGATTCGGTGGTATTGCCGGAGCGCGACGTCGTCCTCGAAGAGCGTCGCACGCGACTCGAAAACGAACCGGGCGCGCTGCTCCACGAACAACTGATGGCGACGCTGTTTCTTAACGGCTCCTACCGCGTTCCGGCGATCGGCTGGGAATCGGAGGTGCGGCGGCTCGGCACCGATGACGCGCTGGCGTTTTATCGGGACTGGTACGCGCCGAACAACGCCATCCTGGTCGTTACCGGCGATGTCGAGGCGAGCGATGTGCGGCGGCTGGCCGAACAATATTTCGGGCCGCTCCCGCCCCGGCCGGTTCCGGCGCGTGTCCGCCTCGACGAGCCGCCGCACCGCGCCGCCGCGCGGCTCGAAATGAGAAATGCGCGGGTCGCGCAGCCAAGCTGGCGGCGGCTGTATCTGGCGCCGAGCTATCACACGGGCGACACGCGTCACGCTTACGCGCTCCAGGTTTTGGCCGAGCTGCTCGGCGGCGGCGCGGGGTCGCGGCTCAATCAGGAGCTTGTCATAAAGAACCCGATCGCGCTCGGCGCCGGGGCCGGCTACTCGCCGAACGCGCTCGGGCTGGCGACGTTTACGGTGAATGCGACACCGAAGCCCGGTGTCGCCGTCGCCGATCTCGAAGCGGCGGTCGACGCGCAGCTCCGCAAGGTGGCTACCGAGGGCGTCGATCCCGACGAGGTCCGGCGGGCGCAGCAGCGCTTGCAGGCCGGAGCGATATACGCACAGGACAGTCTCGCAGGTCCGGCAAACATCGTCGGCGCGGCGCTCGTCACCGGCCAGACGCTGGACGACGTCGCGGCATGGCCCGACCGCATTGCCGCAGTGACGCCGGCGCAAGTCCAGGAAGCCGCTCGCGCGATCTTTGTCGAGCGCAATTCCGTAACCGGCATCTTGCTCCCGGAGCGCACGTCATGAAGAACCTTGCGAGCGGCTTGATCCGGGCCGGGTTCGTGCTCTGCATATTGGTGTGCGCCGGCCGGGCCGCTGATGCGGCGGAAATCAAGATCGATCGTGTTGTAAGCCCCGGCGGGATCGAAGCTTGGCTCGTTCAGGATCATACGATCCCGGTCGTTACGCTGCGCTTCGCATTTTCCGGCGGGGCAAGCCTCGATCAACCGGGCAAGGACGGCACCGCCGCGCTCGCGGCCTCGATGCTCGACGAGGGTGCGGGCGACTACGATACCACCGCGTTCCACCGCCGGCTCGACGAACTCGCGGCCGAGTTAAGCTTTTCGGCCGGACATGACGAGTTCGACGGAACCATCCGAATGCTCCGGGCCAACCGGGACGAGAGCGCGGATTTGCTGCGCGCTGCCCTGACGGCGCCGCGGTTTGCCGCGGAGGATGTCGAGCGGGTGCGGGCGGCGACGCTTGCCGCGTTGCAGAAGCAGGCGCGCAATCCGCGGTCGTTGTCGGGCCGCCTGTGGATGAGCGACGCCTTCGAACGGCACCCTTACGGTCGAAATACCTCCGGCAGCACGACCAGCGTGGCGGCGATCACGCGCGGCGACCTCGCCGCTTTCGCGTCGCGCCAGTTCCAGCGCAACGCGCTCGTTATCGGCGCCGTCGGCGACATTGCTCCGGCGGAGTTGGCAGCGCTCCTCGATCGCATTTTCGGCGATTTGCCGCGAGGCGAGGAGGACCTGGCGCTGCCCGAGGCGACCCCGGCCGATGGCGGCGCGCTGCTCGTCAAACGGAGCGCCGTGCCGCAAAGCTCGGTGACGTTCGGCCAGGCCGGGCTGAAGCGCGACGATCCCGACTGGTATGCCGCGCTGGTTGTCAACGAAATTCTCGGCGGCGGTGGATTTCGCGGCCGCCTGATGAAGGAAATCCGCGAAAAGCGAGGTCTCGCCTACGGCGTCTCGACGGGGCTCGTCGCCTACCGCCACGCCGGACTGATCATGGGGAGCATCGCGACGGAAAACGCGCGCGTCGCCGAGTCGATTGCTCTGATCCGCAGCGAGTGGCAACGGATGCGCGACGAGGGGCCGACCGAGGACGAGCTGCGCGACGCCAAGGCCTTTCTCACCGGGTCGTTCGCCCCCGGTCTCGATTCGACGCGACGGATCGCCGGACTGCTCGTCCGGATGCAGGCTGACCGGCTTGGCATCGATTATCTCGACAGCCGCGCCAAGCTGATCTCCGGTGTGACGCTGGAGCAGGCCCGCGATGTTGCCCGCCGGCTTTACGACCCGGCGCGGCTGAGCTTTGCCGTTGTCGGCGACCCGGCGGGCTTGCGGCCAAACCGCCCGCTCCCTGGCGCGCTCGACTAGAGCCTGATCGGCTCAGATCGCAACGATCCGAGCCGTGAATCAGGCTCTACATATTTGCATCGAGAGCAAGATTCACGGGTCAGATGCTTCCATCTGACCCGATCTTGCTCTAAAGGCGGCTCGAACGCCCGATACAAAGCTGGGCGTCGCGGATCCGTGACGCGACGGCCCGCGGCAACCGGGCGGTGCGGGGTGTCGCGGGCGCCGGCCGGCTGATAGTGTCGCGCGATGATCCTCGACGGCCTCACCGCCGCGCGTGCCCAGTTCGCCTTCACCATCGGCTTCCACATCCTGTGGCCGGCCTACACGATCGGCGTCTCCGGCTTTATCGTCATTGTCGATCTGCTGTGGCTGCGGACCGGCCGCCCGGTTTATCGCGATCTGCTGCGCTTCTGGATCCACCTGTTCGCGCTCGGCTTTGCGATGGGCGTCGTGACCGGCATCGTGATGTCCTACGAGATCGGCACGAACTGGAGCGTTTTCGCGCATCGCACCGCCAACGTGATCGGGCCGTTTTTCACCTACGAGGTGCTGCTCGCGTTTTTTCTGGAAGCCGGGTTCATCGGCATCATGCTGTTCGGCATGAACCGGGTCGCGCCGTGGCTGCATGCCGCCGCCTGTTTCGCGGTGGCGCTCGGAGCGGTGCTCAGCGCCTTCTGGATCCTCGCCGCGAACAGCTGGATGCACACGCCGGCCGGCTTCGCGCTCGATCCGGACGGGATGTTTCAGGTGACAAGCTGGCGGGACGCGATCTTCAACCCGTCCTTTCCGTATCGTTTCGCGCATATGGTCGTGGCGGCGTATATCGCCGGGATATTCGTCGTGGTCGGGGTCAGCGGGTTTTACCTGTGGCGGCGGCGCTATCGCGAATTCGCCGGGACCGGGCTGTCGATCGCGATGTGGATCCTGCTTGTGCTGGTCCCGGCGCAAATCGTGATCGGCGACCTGCACGGGCTGAATACGCTGCGGCATCAGCCGGTCAAGATCGCGGCGATGGAGGGCGATTGGGAGACGCGAAGCGGCCAGCCGCTGGTGCTGTTCGCATGGCCCGACCAAATCGCCGAGCGCAACCTGTACGAGGTCGCGATCCCGAAGCTCGGCAGTCTGATCCTGACGCATGACTGGAACGGCGAGGTGGCCGGGCTCAAATCCGTCCCGCCCGACGAGCGCCCGCCGGTGCCGGCCGTATTCTTTGCGTTTCGCGCGATGGTCGGAATCTGGGTCGTGATGTTCGCGATCGTGGTGGTCGGGCTGTGGCTGCGCTGGCGCGGCCGGCTCTACGACACGCGCTGGTTCAGCTTTACCTGCGCGTTTTCGAGCCCGCTGCCGTTTCTCGCCATTCTCGCCGGCTGGACCGTAACCGAGACCGGACGGCAGCCCTATGTTGTCCAGGGGCTGCTGCGCACCGCCGACGCGGTGTCGCCGGTTGCGCCAGGCGCCGTGTTCGGCACGCTTGGGCTGTTTGTTGTCGTCTACACGGTGCTGCTGATCGCGTTCTTTTTCTATGCGACACGCCTCGTGCTGCGCGGGCCGGAGGTCGGCGCGCCGGAGCGGCACCCCGCATCGGTGCGGCCGGGTGTCGACAGCGCGGTGGCGCGCGGGACGGAATAGCCGGGATGGAATGGTACCTGCCGTTTCTGCTCGGGCTGGCCGTCGCATTCGGCGTCGCGATGTACGTCGTTGCGGACGGGTTCGATCTCGGCATCGGCATCTTGTTTCCATTCGCGCCGGGCGAACCCGAGCGCAGCACGATGATGAATTCGATCGCACCGGTCTGGGACGGCAACGAGACGTTCCTCGTGTTTGGCGGGACGCTGCTGATCGCGGCGTTTCCGCTGGCCTATGCAACGCTGCTGCCGGCCTTTTACGTGCCGCTGCTGACGATGCTGTTCGCGTTGATTTTTCGCGGTGTCGCGTTCGAGTTCCGCTTCCGCGCGACCCGCTTCCGCCGGTTCTGGGACTGGGCCTTCGCCGGCGGCTCGACCCTGGCGGCGTTTTGCCAGGGCGTCGTGCTCGGCGGGTTTATCGACGGGATCGCGGTCGCGAACGGCGAGTTCGCCGGGGGTACGTTCGACTTTTTCAGCGCGTTCGCGGTCGCCTGCGGTCTCGGGCTGATCGCCGGATACGCGTTGCTCGGTGCCACCTGGATCATCCTGAAGACCGACGGGCTGACCGCGCGGCTCGGCAGACGGGCGGCCCGCATCGCGCTGCCCGTGACGCTCGGCTTTATCGCACTGGTCAGCCTCTGGACCCCGTTCGAGTTCCCGCATATCGGGCGGCGCTGGTTCGGCTGGCCAAACATCGCCTTGCTATGGCCGGTGCCGCTCCTGACCGCGCTGATCGCGCTTGGCATCTGGAAACATATCGAGCGCGGGCCGGAGCACCGCGCCTTTATGCTGTCGGTGGCGCTGTTTCTGCTGGCGTTTCTCGGTCTCGGGATCTCGATGTGGCCTTATGCCGTGCCCTATCACGCGACGCTTTGGCAAGCCGCGTCATCGCGGCCGACCCTGATATTCGTCGGGATCGGCACGGCGGTCATCCTGCCAATCGTGCTCGCCTACGGTGCGTTTGCGTTTTGGGTGTTCCGCGGCAAGGCCGGTGCGGAATCCGGCTACGGTCACTGACCCGGCGCCGCGCCGGTCAGCGCGTCGAGCGTCCGCGCCAGGAGGGCGAGGTCGGCCGGGGTCGAGAGACGGTGGTCGCCGTCCTTCACCAGCGTGACCGCCACGTCGCGGCTCGTCAGTCGTTCGGCCAATCGCAGGCTGAGCCGCCACGGCACTGACTCGTCGCGCATCCCGTGGAGCAGCCGCACCGGGATATCGAGCGGGATCGGCTTGCCCAGGAGCAGATGTTTCCTGCCGTCCTCGATCAGCGCCCGCGTGTAGAGATAGCCGGCCGGATCGTAGTCGGAGGGCAGAACGACCTGTCCGCGCTCGTCGATCTCGCGCCGCTGCGCCGGGGTGAGACGCGCCCACAACAGCTCCTCGGTAAAATCGGGCGCGCCGGCGATCCCGACCAGCGCCGCGATCCGCTCGGGCCGGGCCAGCGCGGCGAGCAGCATGATCCAGCCACTCATGCTCGACCCGACCAGGATTTGTCGACCCTCGGTCAGCGAATCGATCACCGCGACCGCGTCGTCGCGCCAGCGGCCGATCGTGCCTACGGAAAAATCGCCCGACGACGCGCCATGGCC
Organism: Alphaproteobacteria bacterium; assembly: GCA_050181375.1. Taxonomy (GTDB): domain Bacteria; phylum Pseudomonadota; class Alphaproteobacteria; order ATCC43930; family CGMCC-115725; genus DATARH01. The sequence goes on along the minus strand of JBFXDF010000002.1, from coordinate 1,825 downwards.
GAAATAGTCGAAGCGCACGTAGGCGTGCCCGCGGCCGCGGCAATATTCCTCCAGATACAGGGCCTTGGTGCCGGTCATGTCGGAGCGGAAGCCGCCGAGAAAGACGATCCCCGGCAGCGTTCCGGCGAGGCGATGGTAGGCGATTGTGGCGCCGTCGGGGCGTGCTAGGCTGGCCGGGCTTCCGTTAGGCGAGGCCGGCGTGGGCAGCGGATCGGGTGCGGGCATAAAGGCGTCTGCGACAAGGCAAAATGACTAGGCGGCGAAACGATACCACCACGGCTCCGGCCGCTGAAGACCGGCCGCCCGCGGTGCTGCAGGTCATCCCGAGCCTCGTTTCGGGCGGCGCCGAGCGCGGCACCGTCGATATGGCCGCATCGCTGGTCGCCGCCGGCTGGAACGCCTATGTCGCGTCATCCGGGGGCCCGCTGGAGCGCCAGCTCGCGCGCGCCGGGGCGCATCATCTCGAGCTGCCGCTTGCCTCGAAAAACCCGCTGGTCATCCGGCGCAACGCAGGCGCGTTGCGAAACATCATCCGCCGGCACCGGATCGACATCGTGCATGCGCGCAGCCGCGCCCCGGCCTGGAGCGCGTGGTCGGCCGCCCGCGCGACGCGCCGCCGTTTTGTCACGACGTTTCACAATGCCTATGACACCGACCTGCCGCTGAAGCGCTGGTACAATTCGGTCATGGCGCGCGGCGAGCGGGTCATCGCGATCTCGCAATTTGTCGGCGACCATGTCGCCGGCACTTACGATGTCGGACCGGACCGGCTGCGGGTCATCCCGCGCGGCGTCGATCTTGCCTCGTTTGATCCGCGGCGGGTGCGCGGCGACCGGGTCGCGGCGCTGGCGCGGCAATGGCGGGTGCCCGACGACGCCAAAATCGTGATGCTGCCCGGGCGGCTGACGCGCTGGAAGGGCGGGCTCGACCTGATCGAGGCGGTCGCCCGGCTCGCCCGCCGCGACCTGTGCGTTGTGCTGGTCGGCGCCGAGCAGCGCGCCGGCTTCCGCCGCGAACTCGAAGCCGCGATCGAACGGCTCGGTCTGGTAGGCATGTTCCGGGTTGTCGATCACTGCAACGACATGCCGGCAGCGTACATGCTGTCCGACGTGGTGGTGTCCGCGTCGAATGAGCCGGAGGGGTTTGGCCGTGTTATCATCGAGGCGCAGGCGATGGGCCGCCCGGTGGTCGCGACCGATCACGGCGGCGCCCGCGAAACGATCCTGCCCGGCGCTACCGGCTGGCTCGCCGCACCGGGAGACCGGGCTGCGCTGGCGGCGGCGATCGGCGAGGCGCTGGCGCTCGATAAAGAGGCACGGGCGGAATTCGCCCGGCGTGCGATGGCGCATATCGCATCCGGCTACACCAGCGAACTGATGTGCGCGCGCACGATCGCGGTCTACGAGGAGCTGCTGTTTCCGCAGGCGGCGACCGCCGAGGGTGCCGAAGCGCGGGCGCTGCTGGCGATACCGGCGTAGTTCCGGCGCGGCCCGGTCTGGACGCCGCGTGGGGGCCGAGCGCATAGTGGCGGTCGGTATTCCCCTCTGCCGACAAGGACCGCCTATGTCTGTTCATGATGCCGGGCAAGATGTCGGGTTGGATCGTCCCGTCGCGTGGCCGTCGAACGGGATCAGCGAGGTGCCGTTCCGCCTTTATACCGACCCGGAGCAGTACCGGGTCGAGCAGGAGCGCATCTTCAAGGGGCCGGCCTGGAATTATTTGTGCCTCGCCGGCGAGATCCCCGAACCGGGCGACTGGGTCGCGACGACGGTCGGAGAGGTCGCGGTCATCGTCGCGCGAGGTCCGGACGGCCGGATCAACGCCT
>JBFXDF010000001.1:0-48013 GCA_050181375.1 Alphaproteobacteria bacterium | reverse complement strand
GGAAGAGCAGGCACAACATTTATCGTTCCTTGCTGCAGATTTTGCTGGTCGCCGCCGCTACGCGCTTGAGGTGCAAACGTTTCTGCCGGCGTTTGCTGCTGATTCGCTGCAGAAGCAGCAAACCGCCTCCGAAAACAGGGAAAATCGGCCGATCGCGTCCCGCAATTCGAACCCCGATGCAGCAGCGGCAGCGCGCAGCGGCGGCGGCGGCAGGCGGATCGTGATACGATGCAGCGGCTCCGGGCGGCTTCGCCCATCTACCTACAAGGAGAGGCGCTATGGACGGCGATCTCGCAGGCCGCACCCAGACCACCGGCCTGACGCGCGATCTGGCAACCCGGGCGAGTGCGGTGACCTACGACGCGCTCCCCGAGGCGGTGCGCGAATTGGCCCGGCAATGCGTGCTCGATTATTACGGCGTCGCGCTCGCCGGCGCCGACGACCCGCTTGTCGGGATAATGCTCGACGAACTGGCGGAAGCCGGAGGAGCGGCGCAGGCGAGCCTGATCGGCCGCTCGGCGCGGCTGCCGGCGCTGTCGGCCGCCCTCGTCAACGGCGCCGCCGGCCACGCGCTCGATTACGACGACGTCAACCTGGCGATGCCGGGCCACCCGTCGGTCGCGATCCTGCCCGGTCTTCTGGCCCTCGCCGAACAGCGCCGCAGCCGCGGCCGCGACGTCGTCGCGGCGTTTGTTGCCGGCTATGAGACCGCCTGCCGGATCGGCTCGGCGCTGCGCCCGGGGCATTACAATCTCGGCTTTCACGCGACCGGCACGGTCGGCTGTTTCGGCGCCGCCGCCGCATGCGCCCGGCTGCTCGGTCTCGACGCCGAGGTCACGGCGCAGGCGCTCGGCATCGCCGGCACGCAGGCGGCCGGCCTCAAATCGCAGTTCGGCACGATGTGCAAGCCGTTCCACGCCGGCAAGGCGTCGCATAACGGCCTGCTCGCGGCGCGGCTCGCCGCGCGCGGTTTTTCGAGCCGGCCCGACCTTGTCGAATGCGAGCAGGGTTTTGCCTTGACGCACGGCCCCAATTTTCATCCCGACGCGGCGTTGGCCGATCCGCCGGGCGGGTTTCACATCCTCGCGAATTTGTTCAAATACCACGCCGCCTGCTATTTGACGCACGGTCCGATCGAAGCCGCCCGCGCCGTCCGCGCAAATCATGGCGTCGTCCCCGAGCGGATCGCTCGGGTGGCCCTGAAACTCGATCGCAGCTGCGACCGGGTGTGCAACATCCCCTCCCCGACCGACGGGCTCGAGGCGAAATTCAGCCTGCGCCAGACCGTCGCGATGGCGCTCTCCGGCGTCGATACCGCGAGCCTCGCCGCCTACAGCCCCGCCACCGCCAACGACCCCGGTCTCGTCGCGCTGCGCGACAAGGTGAAACTCGACTTCCAGGACAACTGGCCGCAAGCCGCCGCCGAGATCGCGGTCACGCTGACCGACGGCAGCGTGCTGCGAGCGAGCCACGACGCCGGCGTCCCAAGCGCCGACATCACGGCGCAGGGCGAACGGCTCGCGGCGAAATTCGACGCGCTCGCCGAGCCGGTCCTCGGCGCCGCCCGCACCCGCGAACTGCGCCGCGCGATCGAGGGTCTCGACAGCCTCACCGATGCCGGCGAAGTCGCCCGGCTGGCCGCAAAATAATGCGCCGCTGAGGGGAGGAATTAAGATGGAACTGGGCTTGCGCGGCAAGAAAGCGCTCGTCACTGGAGCATCGAAGGGGATCGGCCGGGCCTGCGCCGAGGTCTTGGCCGAGGAAGGCTGCGATGTCGTGCTGGTGGCGCGAACCGAAGCCGACCTCGAAGCGGCCCGCGCGAAGATCGCCGGCGAGCACAATGTCGCGGTGCGTTACTACGCGCTCGACCTCAGCGACAGCCGCAATGTCGACCGGCTCGCAGCCGAGTGCGCCGACACCGAGATCCTGGTCAACAACGCCGGTGCGATCCCCGGCGGCAACATCGCGCAAATCGACGAGGTGCGGTGGCGCGAGGCGTGGGACCTCAAGGTGTTCGGCTATATCAACATGACGCGCCGCTTCTACGCGCTGATGGCCGGACGCAAGGCCGGGGTTATCGTCAACATCCTCGGCGCGGCCGGCGAAAACCCGGATTTCGACTATGTCGCCGGCTCCTCGGGCAACGCCTCGCTGATGGCGTTCACCCGCGCCATCGGCGGCACCGCGCCGCGCGACGGTCTCCGGGTGATCGGAATCAACCCCGGTCCGGTGATGACCGAGCGGCTGATCACGCTGAACCGCCACCGCGCCGAGCTGCGGCTCGGCGACCCCGAACGCTGGCAGGAGTTGCTGGCCGGTTACGCGTTCGGCCGCGCCGCCAAACCGCGCGAGATCGCCGACATGATGGCCTTCCTCGCCTCCGACCGCTCCGGCTACACGACCGGCACGATCGTCACGATCGATGGCGGCGGGAGCAGCCGGAGGAGTGCGCTTTAAGACAAATCAGGCGGCGAGACCCGCTTTCAGCGCGGCGGCGCAGTCGGAGATCGCGCGGCGCGACGTGCCGATCAGCCTGCCGTACCGGATAAACCCGTGATTGATGCCCTCGTACACCTTGAGCGTGCACGGCACCCCGGCCGTCTTCAGCGCCGCGGCGAGGTTGTGGCTGTCGTCGAGCAGCGGGTCGAGGCTGCCGATGATCAGATGCGCCGGCGCGACGCTTTTCAGATCGGCGAGGATCGGCGCGGCGCGCCAGTCCTTCTGCTGTTCCGGGTTTTCCAGATAGGTCTGCCAGATCCACCGCATCTGCGTCTGCGACAGCCCGGCGCCTTGGCCGAAGCGCCGCCAGGACGGGCTGTCGCTGTCCGTCGAATAAACCCCGTAGATCAGCAGCTGAAATTTGAGCGCCTTCTCGCCGGCATCGCGCATCGCCAGCGCCGCCGCCAGCGCCAGATTGCCGCCGGCCGAGTCGCCGCCGACCGCGAGCCGCGTCGGGTCGATCCCAAACCCGGAGCCCTCGCGCGCCGCCAGCCGCGTCACCGCCACCATCTCCTCGTAGGCCACCGGGAATTTCGCTTCCGGCGAGAGCTTGTAATCGACCGACAGCGCGGCGACGCCGCTCTGGCGCACCAGCTCGCGCAGCATATGGTCCCAGCTCGGCAGACCGCCCTGCATAAAGCCGCCGCCATGCGCATAGACCAGCAGCGGCGGATTTTTCACGCCGTCGGGCATATAGAGGCGGCACGGCACCTGCCCGAGCGGCCCCGGCAACGACAGATCGCGCTCGTCCTTCAGCGGAACCGACCCCTCGCCGAGAAACGCGCCGATCCGGTCCTGCGCCGCCCGCACCTCGGCGAGCGAGGCGACCGTGCGGTCCGGCGCGACAAGACCTCTCTCCTGCAACAGCTTGCCGGCGGCGACGAGCTCCGGATCGACCCAGGGCGCGGTATCGTCGTTCATCGTGATCTCCCGCAATCGAATCTCACCCATTTTCGGCGAAGACCGAACACATCGCAACCGGCCGGCTTGTCGGCTGCTTCTGGCCGTGTCACCTCCCCCGTGCTAGACAGGTCCGGTACAAACCCGTCCCGATCGGCACATCGCATGGATTTCTCGGGCGCCACGATCCTGTGTCTCGGCGACGTCATGCTCGACCGTTTCGCGTATTGCGATACCGAACGCATCTCGCCCGAGGCGCCGGTGCCGGTCCTGCGGCTGCGCGAGACGCGCGGCATGCTCGGCGGCGCCGGCAATGTGGCCCGCAATATCGCCGCGCTCGGCGGCGCCGCGCCGCTGATCGGGCTGGTGGGCGACGATGCCTCCGGCGCCGAGGCGAGGGCGCTGCTCGCCGCGACGCCGGGCATTCTCGACCGCACTGTCGCGAGCCGCCGCCCGACCACCTGCAAGACCCGGTATCTGGCCGGAAACCAGCAGCTGGTGCGGGTCGACGAGGAACACACGCACGCTCTCGACCCCGACGAAGAGGCCGTGCTGATCGCCGCCGCCGAGGAGGCGCTCGGGCAGGCCGACGCGGTAATCCTGTCGGATTACGGCAAGGGTGCGCTCTCGCCCGCCGTGCTGCACGCCACGATCGCCGGCGCTCGCCGCCGCGGCGCCCCGGTTTATATCGATCCGAAAGGCGATGATTTCGCCCGCTATCGCGGCGCCGCCTGCATCACCCCGAACCAGCGCGAGCTCGCCTTGGCAGCCCGCCTGCCGGCCGGAACCGATGCCGAGATCGTCGCCGCCGCGACAAGCGTGCTGCGGGACAGCGGCATCGGCGCCGTGCTTGCGACCCGTTCCGAGAAAGGCATGGCGCTGGTCGAGGCGTCGGGCGCGGTGCATTTCGAAACGGCGCGCGCCCGCGAGGTATTCGATGTCTCCGGCGCCGGCGATATGGTCGTCGCCGTCCTCGCCCTGGCTGGCGCCGCCGGGTATCCGCTCCCGCAGGCGATGCGGCTCGCCAACACCGCCGCCGGGATCGTTGTCAGCAAGCTCGGCACCGCGACGGTCGAACTCGACGAGCTGATGCTCGAACTCTCGCGCGACGTGCGCGACAAGGAATGGCACCGCGCGAAGCATTTCAGCCTCGCCGAGACCGAGGCGCTGGTGCGGCGCTGGAAGAGCCGCAATCTGCGCGTCGGGTTTACCAATGGCTGCTTCGACATCGTGCACGCCGGCCATGTCGCGCTCCTGGCGGCGGCGCGGGCGCAATGCGACCGGCTGATTGTCGCGCTCAACACCGATCGCGGCGTGCGCCGGCTCAAGGGGCCGAAGCGGCCGGTCAATGCTCTGGCCGACCGTGCCGCCGTGATCGCCGCGATCGGGGCGGTCGATGCCGTGATCAGCTTCGACGACGAAACCCCGATCGAGCTGATCCGTCGCCTGAAGCCCGATATCCTGGTCAAGGGTGGCGACTACACGATCGAGACCGTGGTCGGCGCCGAGGACGTGCAGGCGACGGGAGGCCGGGTCGTGCTGGTAGATCTGGTCGATGGCCGTTCGACCACCCGCCTGATCCATGCGATCCAGGGCGGTTCCGCCGGCGCGCGCGACAACGCGGCCTGATATCGGTAATGCAATGTTGGTAGTTACGGGCGGCGGCGGCTTCATCGGCTCGGTTCTCGCCGCCCATCTCAACGAAGCCGGGCGGTCCGACCTCGTCATCGTCGATCGCTTCGGCATCGGCGACAAATGGCGCAACATCGCCAAGCGCGATTTTTACGAAATCGTGCCGCTCGAGGGGTTGTTCGATTGGCTGGACCGGTTCGGCAATGCGGTCGAGACCGTGTTTCACCTCGGCGCGATCTCGGAGACGACGTTCGCCGACGCCGACGAGATGATCCGCAACAACCTCAACTACTCGATCGCGCTGTGGCGCTGGTGCGCGGCGCATCGGAAAAAATTCATCTACGCCTCGACGGCCGCGACATACGGCGACGGTTCGGCTGGTTTCTCTGACGATGGCGGCATTGCGGCGTTGAAACGGCTGCGGCCGCTCAATCTGTACGGCTGGTCGAAGCACGCCTTTGATCTCTGGGCGCTGCGCCAGGTCGAAGCCGGAAATTCACCGCCGCTCTGGGCCGGGTTCAAGTTCTTCAACGTCTTCGGCCCGAACGAACACCACAAAGGCGACATGACGAGCCTGGTGGTGAAGAACTACCCGCGCGTCATCGCCGGCGAGACGATCCCGCTATTCAAATCCTACCGCCCGGAATACGCCGACGGCGAGCAGCTGCGCGATTTCGTCTATGTCAAGGATTGCGCCGCGGTCATGCTATGGCTGTGGCGCCACGAACCTGATGACCGATCGGATGCGCCGCTCAACGGCATCTACAATCTCGGAACCGGGCAGGCGCGCAGCTTTCTCGATCTGATGCGCGCGCTCGGCGCCGCCTGCAGCGTTGCGCCGAAGATCGAATTCATCGACATGCCGGACGCGATCCGCCCGAATTACCAGTACTTCACGCAGGCCGAGATGGCGCGGCTGCGCCGCGCTGGCTACAACGCCCCGTTCACGCCCCTCGAGGACGCGGTGCGCGATTGCGTGACGCAGTATTTGTCGCAGCCGGACCCGTATCTCTGAGCGAAATCCCTCTCCCGCGGTGCGGCGACGGGAGGTTTTGTCAAAACCGTTGCGGCCTGGCCGGACACGGCGGCACCATGCCCGCACGAGCACGAGGGAGGCGGCGATGCCGGAGAGAAAATGGGTCGGGACCTGGGCGGCGGCGCCGGCGCCGGCCGAGGGCGTGGTTGGCTTCAGCGATGTGACAATGCGCATGAACCCGCGCATCAGCCTCGGCGGCGGCCGCCTCAGAGTTCGCGTCTCGAACGCCTACGGCAGCCGGACGCTGACGATCGGCAACGCGCATATCGCGCTGCGCGACAAAGGACCGGCCATTGTCGCCGGCTCCGACCGCAAGCTTACCTTCGGCGGCGATGACGGCGCGGTAATCGCCGCCGGCGCGGTGCTGTTCAGCGATCCGGTCGAGCTTGACGCCCCCTCCCTCGCCGATCTCGCGGTCAGCTTTCATCTGCCGGGCGAGGTGCTGGCAAATTTCGCGATCACCGGCCGCTACGCGCGGCAGACCAATTACATCTCGCCGCGCGGCGATTTCGCGGCGGAGACCGTGATGCCGGTCGGCAATCTGACCGATCAATGGTTCTTTTTGTGCGGCATCGATGTCCTGGCCGCGCCCGAGGCGGGCGGCGTCGTGGCGCTCGGCGATTCGCTGACCGACGGCAATATCTCGACGATCGACGCGTTCTGCCGCTGGCCGGACCAGCTGGCGCGGCGCCTTGCCGCCAAAGGCGGCCGCCCGGTCGGCGTCATGAACAACGGGCTCGGCGGCAACCGCATCCTGCACGACATCCGCGGAGACAGCGGCGTCCGGCGGTTCGACCGCGACGTGATCGCGCAGCCCGGCGTCACCCATGTCATCGTCATGCTTGGCACCAACGATTTGCGCAACCGCTGGGCCAAGCCCGAGGAGGAGGTCACCGCCGAACAGATGATCGCCGGGCTGCAGCAGATGGCTGTGCGGGCACACAGCGCTGGGATCAAGATTATCGGCGCGACGCTGACCCCGTTCGGCAACGAGACCTTCATGCTCAACGCCTGGAACCCGACCCGCGAGAAGCACCGGGTGGCGGTCAATGACTGGATCCGCACCGGCGGCGCGTTCGACGCCGTTGCCGATTTCGACGCGGCGCTGCGCGACCCCGAAATCCCGACCCAGATGCGCGCCGCGGACGATTGCGGCGACGGTCTTCACCCCAGCGACAGCGGCTATTGCAAGATGGGCGACGCGATCGACCTGGCGTGGTTCGACTGAGCGCGCGGCAAGGCGGAAAAAGAGTAGCGTTTTCCGCCAATGATGCTCGCACCGGAGCGATCCGGCCGCTCCCTATTCGGCCGGCAGTGCCGCAGGTTGCGGTTCGAGGCGCGACCGACCGGCGCCGATAAACAGCACCATCAGGGCCGCCCCGATGCACATCAGCCCCGCGATCACAAAGGCTTCGAAATAGGTGCCGAACCCGATCCTGAAGACGCCGCCGAGATAGGCCGCCCCAGCGCCGCCGATCTGATGGATGACCGTGATCCAGGCGACCATGATGCCGATCCGCTCGGCGCCCATCGCGCGGTTCAGCAGGCGCACGGTCGGTGGCACGCCGGCGATCCAGTCGAGCCCGTAGAAAACCGCGAACAGCGACAAGCCGTAAAATGACGTGTCGAGCGCGAACGGCAGGTAGATCAGCGATAGGCCGCGCAGCCCGTAATACCAGAACAGCAGAAATCGCGGGTCGAAGCGGTCGCTGAGCCAGCCCGACGCGGTCCCGCCGATAAACGCGAAGACGCCGGTCGCGGCCAACAGTCCGGCGCCGACCACCTCGGTCAGACCGTGATCGACGCAGGCCGGGATCAGATGCGTCCCGATCAGCCCGTTGGTCGAGGCGCCGCAGACAAAATAGCTGCCCGCGATCAGCCAGAAATCGCGCGAGCGCGCTCCGTCGCCCAGCGCCCGGAAGCTGATCATGATCGGGTTGCCGGCGGGGGGATTGCCGGCGGATGGATTGTTGGCGGATGGATTGCTGGCAAAGCTGGCCCGCGACGCCGGACCCGCGTGCGTCTCCCCGTAGGCAAGGAGTCCGACCGATTCCGGTCGATCCCGCATCAGCCAGACGACTAGCGGCACGAAGACCAGGACGGAGGCGGCGAGGATCAGCGACATGACGCGCCAGCCGGCGGATGTAACCAGAGCGGCCATTGTCGGGAGGAAGACGAGCTGCCCGGCCGCGTTGCCGGCGGTCAGCACGCCGATCACAAAGCCTTGCCGGGCCTTGAACCAGCGCGCCGCGATCAAGGGGCCGAGATAGGCGCCGGTAAACCCGCAGCCGAGCCCGACGACAACGCCCCATAGCAGCACAAGCTGCCATGTTTCGGTCATCAACGGCGTCAGCGCCACGCCTGTTGCGGTCGCGGCGAGCGACAGCGTGACCGTGCGCCGCGCGCCGAACCGATCGATCAGCGCCGCGGCGAACGGGCCGATGACGCCATAGAGCAGCACGTTGACGCCGATGGCGAACGAAATCGTCGCGCGCGACCACTGAAATTCGTGTTCCAGCGGCACGATCAAGACGCCCGGCGCGGCCCGCACGCCTGCGGTGAGCACGACAATCACGAACGTGATCGCCGCGACGATCCAGGCGTAATGCATCCGGCCGGACACGGCACCGGTTCGCAGCGACAAATCAGGATTCATTTCACTTCTTTTTCTCGCTGGCAGCGGGGCGGCCGGGCGGGTCGATGCATCGCAGCCCTCGCCGGGAGGGCGACACGACAAAGCGGATATAGCCTCACGTCTGCATGATCGGTTCGCCGCGTATGTATTTGCCGCGGCAGAACATCAGCGTCGGCTTGTCGGTATAGGCGAAACGCTCGACATGTCCGATAAAGATGATGTGGTCGCCGCCGTAATGGCGGAACTCGTTGCGGCACTCGAAATGCGCCGCCGAACCGATCAGCACCGGCGCGCCGCATTCCGGAATGATATGATCGACATCGGCGAATTTGTCCTCGATCGATTTCGCGAAGCGGTTCGACAACTCGATCTGGTCATAGGCCAGGATGTTGACGACGAAATGCGAGCTCTCCTGAAACGCCGGCAGGCTGTTCGCGTAGAGCGAACTCGACCACAGCACCAGCGGCGGGGTCAGCGATACCGAGGTGAACGAATTCGCCGTCATCCCGGTTATGACGCCGCTGCGGCTGCGCGTCGTAACAATCGTCACCCCGGTCGCGAAGGAGCCGAGCGCGTTGCGCAGCTCGCGCGAGTTGAACCCCTCGGCAGAGGTGCTGTGAACTTGGGCCTGATGGCTGCCCGGTATATCTCTTGACACGGTACGTCCTCGAATTCTCTACAGCATCGCGTCCGGCGACAGGCCCAGCAGCACCCGTCCGAACATCGCGCCGTTGATGTCCCAGTTCAGCACGAAATGCGCATTGGCGGCATGGATGTCGCGGAACATGCGCTGCAACGGATTGCGTGCATAAATCGCGCCGCCGCCGGTAGCCCGGAACAGCGCATCGACGGCGCGGGTGCACATCGTCGCCGCATAGGCTCCGTCGCGGCGGTAGCGGGCGCGCTGTTCGAGGCTCGGCACCTGGCCTTCAGCGACAATTCGCGTCGCCTCGTCGCAATCAAGGAGAATCACCGCCCGCGACATATCGACCAGCGCGCTGGCCTCGGCGAGATGGATCTGCAAGGTCACGAAATCGGCGAGGTTGCGGCCGGTATAGTAGCTGGTACGGGTGCGCATCGTCTCGGCGAAATAGTCGATCGCGCCCTGCGCGATCCCGAGCGAGACGGCGGCTATGCAGAATGCGAACAGGCTGACCGCCGGCAGCCGGTACAGAACCGCCGGGTTGACCTCGGCGCCCGGGTTGCGGCCGGCGGTGATCTGGTCCATCGCCAAGCTGTGGTGCTCAGGCACAAACACGTCATCGACCGCGACATCCTTGCTGCCGGTCCCGGCAAGGCCAATCACGTGCCAGGTGTCGATGATCGTGTAATCGCTCGCCGGCAGCAGGAAGAGGCGGGGCTGCGTCGTCCCCGCCTCCTCGTCCTGCATGATCGCGCCGAGCAGGTTCCACGCCGACGGGTCGACGCCGCTCGAAAACGGCCAGCGCCCGCTGAGCCGGTAGCCGCCCTCGACGCGATGCGCCCGCCCGCGCGGAAAGGTCAGGGCCGAGCCGATCAGATTGTCCGGCGACTGGCCCCACACCTCGTCTTGCGCCTGTTTCGGAAACATTGCGAGCATCCAGTGATGCGCCGCGAGATTGGCAAGCACCCAGGCGGTCGAGCCGTCGCCCGTGCCGATGATCGACACCAGCTCGACCATCGACCGAAACGGCAATTCGCTCCCTCCTACCCGCTTTGGCTGCAGGATGCGAAACAGCCCGGCCCGGTGCAGATCGTCGATCGTCTCGTCGGGGAGCCGGCGCAGTTCCTCGGTGCGGCCGGCACGCTCGCGCAGCACCGGCACGAGCGCCTCGGCCCGCGCCAGCAGTTCGGGAAGGTCGGGCGGCTGGCCCGGATTTTTCGATTTCGCGTCAGTCATCGCAGCACCTCTTGACACGCCGGCGGCGCCGGCACACCGCAACGACGCCCCACTTTATGCGCTAATGTACGCAAGCGGGCGCGATTTGTCTGCGCCGCGGCGCTCATCGTAGAGTTGCGCCCCTTGCTTGCGGTGGTCGGCCAGGTACGTCCGCTTCTCCCTTCCTGCGGAAGCAGCAAACCATCGCTGGAGCAAGGAAATGGCCGGTCGCGCTCGGAATTCGAACCGCGGCGGCATCCGCCACGGGCGCCTGTATGCCGATCGGGCAACCCAAACCCGCCGAGGCTGCGTTTTCCCGGCCTCCCGTTTCCGGTTTAGATTGAGAGAAGATCGTTTGTACGCCCGCGGAGCGGTGGCCGGCTCATGAAAGTCTCGGGTTTCGGGCGCGATGCCCGCGTCAACGCGCTGATCGGGTGCGGCCATTTTCTGTCGCACTATTACCAGCTCTGCCTGCCGCCGCTGTTTATCGCGTGGCAGCGCGCATTCGACGTGTCGTTCGCCGAACTCGGGCTCGCAATCGCGCTGATGGGCGGAACCTCGGCGGTGGCGCAGGCGCCGGTCGGGTTCCTCGTCGACCGCTACGGCGCGCGCCGTTTTCTGATCGCCGGCACGAGCCTGATGACGCTGTCGATCGCGGCGATGGCGCTGGCCACCGCGTACTGGCAGATCGTCTTGCTGGCAATGCTGTCGGGGCTCGGCAATTCGGTCATTCACCCGGCCGATTACGCGATCCTCAGCGGCTCGGTCGACAAGTCGCGTCTCGGCCGCTCGTTCGCGCTGCACACATTCGTCGGTAACATCGGCTTCGCGGCGGCGCCGCCCGTCACCGCCGCGCTGGCGCTCTTGATCGGCTGGCGTGGAGCGCTGCTGGTGGTCGGCGGGGTCGGCGTGCCTGTGGTGCTTGCGATCGTGCTGCAAAGCCGCATCCTCAATGAGCAGAAGCGCGAGAAGGGCGCCCGCCCAGCCGGGTTCCTGGCCGATATGCGCCAGCTGTTGTCGCGACCGATCCTGCTGTTCTTTGCCTTTTTTATGGTGTCCTCGATGGCCGGGTCAGGCATCCAGTCCTGGCTGATCACGGTATTGCACAGCACGCACGGCCTGACCCTCGAATCCGCGTCGTCGGGGCTGACCGGCTACATGGTCGGGGCGATGTGCGGCATCCTGCTCGGCGGCTGGGTGGCCGACCGCACCGATCGCCATCTCGGTTTCGTAATCGCGCTGACGGTGGCGGGGTCGGCGCTGATGCTGTGGGTCAACCTGGCCGCGATGCCGCATCTGGCGATGGTCGGCGTGTTGTTTGCGACCGGCCTGTTTATCGGCGCGAGCCGGACGCCGCGCGACGTGATGGTCAAGGATGCCGCGCCGCCGGGCCAGATCGGCAAGGTCTTCGGTTTTGTCAGCGCCGGGCTGGCGCTGGGCGGCGCGATTATGCCAGTGCCCTACGGCCTGTTGATCGATTCCGGCCATCCCCATCTGGTGCTGGTCGTGGTCGCCGCGCTGTGGCTCGTCAGTCTGTTCTTCGCCGGCAGTGCCCGCGGCTCCGGTCGCCGCGCCGCCGTCGTACCGGTTCCGGCCGAATAATCCGCGGCGGTATTGCGTTTCACGGCCTGGCTGAGTAGATCGGAGGGGCGGCGCACGTCGGATAGCGGCATGGGCCGCACTTTTGTTTCGACCGCTTCTGTGCCGGATGCCTGACGATCTCTCCACGTTGCGTCTAACGGAAGCGGCCTCTATCGAAGACGCCGGCCCGGTGGCGCTCTACCGTGCGCGCACCGGAGAGGGCGCGATCCGCCCCGACCCGGCGCAGGTTCGCGCGGTCGCCCGCCTGCAAGTTCTCCACGACGCGCTGCTCGCGTACCGGCCAGCCGGGCCGACCCGCCGCGGATTTCTGGCGCGTCTCGTTCTCGGCGATAGCGAGGCGCCCGAGCCGCCGCGCGGCATCTATTTATGGGGTCCGGTCGGCCGCGGCAAATCGATGCTGATGGATCTGTTTTTCGCGTCGGCGCCGGTCGCCAACAAGCGCCGAGTGCATTTCCACGCCTTCATGCTCGATGTGCATGCCCGCATCGAGCGCGAGCGTCGCGCGCGCTCTCGCGAGCCGGTCGCGAGGGTCGCCGCCGATCTCGCGGCCGAGGCGGCGCTCTTGTGCTTCGACGAGTTTCAGGTCAACGACATCGCCGACGCGATGATCCTCGAACGGTTGTTCCGCGCGTTGTTCGAGGCCGGCACGGTCGTCGTCGCAACCTCGAACCGACCGCCCGACCGCCTTTACGAGCACGGATTGCAGCGCGACCGCTTTCTGCCGTTTATCGATCTGCTCAAGGAGCGGCTGGACCGGCTGGAGCTGGACAGCGGCCGCGATTACCGGCTGTCGCGGCTGATGGGGAAACCGGTTTATCACATGCCGCTCGACGCCGCGGCTGAGCGCGCGCTGGCGGCGCATTTCGCCGAGCTGACCGACGACGCGCCGCTTGGGCGCGAGAGGCTGACCGTGCTGGGGCGGGAGCTTGTCGTGCCGCGCGTCGCCGGCAACGTCGCGTGGTTCACTTTTGACGAACTATGCGCAAGGCCGCTATCCGCCGCCGATTTTCTGGCAATTGCCGAGCGCTATGCGGCGGTTATCGTCGAGGAGATCCCGCGCCTCGATCCGCGCCGGCGCAACGAGGCGCAGCGCTTTCACATCCTGATCGACACGCTGTACGAGGCGCGCACGTTGCTGATCGCCTCGGCGGCGGTGCCGCCGGAGGAGATTTACACCGAAGGCGACGGCTCCTGGGAATTCCGGCGCACCGTGTCGCGGCTGCACGAGATGCAGAGCGAGGATTATATCGCCAACGCGACGGCTGCCGGATAAAGCGGCGTTCTCAGGCTTTGGCGGCGCCGCCGAGCGAGGGTCTCCCGGCGATCCCGGGCACCGCGCGCCGCGTCGCGCCGTCGATCTCGATATTGATTTCGAGCAGCGAGGTGTCGCCGGCCTTGCCGAGGTTTTTTCCCAAATTGACGCGGATCATGTCGTCGCGGATCTCGACATAGCGGGCGACGACATCGATCAGCTCCTTCTGCAGCTTCGGCAGAAAGTCCGGCGCGTCGCGGCCGGCGCGTTCGTGCGCGAGGACGATCTTGAGCCGCTCCTTTGCGACCGAGGCGGTGTTCCGGTGCGGCGAGAACAGGTTCTTGAACAGGTTCATCAGGCTCTGCCGAACAACAGTCGGAAGAAACTGCGGCGCTCAGGTTTGACAAAGCGCATTTCGCGCTGCTCGCCAAGGAAACGCGCGACAGCGTCGAGATAGGCCCGCCCCGCCGGGCTTTCCGCGTCGAACGTCACCGGGGTGCCGGTATTCGAGGCGCGCAGCACCGATTCCGATTCGGGTATGACGCCGAGCAGCGGGATCGACAGGATTTCCTGTACGTCCTCGACCGTCATCATCTCGCCGCGCGAGACGCGCCCCGAATCGTAGCGGGTCAGCAGCAGATTGACCTCGACCGGCGCCTCGTTGCGCTCGGCGCGACGCGAGCGCGAGGCCAGAATGCCGATGATGCGGTCGCTGTCGCGCACCGAGGAAACTTCGGGGTTGGTGACGATGATCGCCGTGTCGGCGAAATAAAGCGCGGTGATCGCGCCGTGCTCGATGCCAGCCGGACTGTCGCAGACGATATAGTCGAACTGCTGCTTCAACTCTTCGAGGACGCGCTCGACGCCCGGGCGCTTCAGCGCGTCCTTGTCGCGCGTCTGCGAGGTCGGAAAGATGTAGAGATTGTCGTTGCGTTTGTCCTTGATCAGCGCCTGGTTGAGGTTGGCGTCGCCGTTTATGACGTTGATGAAGTCGAAGACGACGCGCCGCTCGCAGCCCATGATCAGGTCTAGATTCCGCAGGCCGACGTCGAAGTCGATCACCACGGTGCGGTGCCCGCGCAGCGCCAGTCCCGCGGCGAAGGCGGCGGCGCTCGTGGTTTTGCCGACCCCGCCCTTGCCCGATGTAATTACCACGACTTTCGCCAAGGTCCCTCTCCTGCCCAAGCTCTCGCCCCGGGACCGGCCGGCGCTGGCCCTCTATTTTCCGGTGCAATCGGAGCAGCTTGCAACTACGATTATGTATAATTCACGATTCCGGTCTGACGCGTTGCCTAGATTCGGGTGATTGTCAGCACGTCGTCAACCAGCCCGATCTGCACAGCGCCGCCCTGATGTTCCGGCGGCAACTGTTCGCTGACGAGATAGCGTCCCGCTATGCTGACGAGCTCGGCTTCGAGCCGGGCGCAGAAGATCCGCGCCGCCGTGTCGCCGGCGGCGCCGGCGAGGGCCCGGCCGCGCAGCCGGCCATAGACGTGTATGTTTCCGTCGGCCATCAACTCGGCGCCGGCGCTGACCGGGGCTGTCACGATCAGATCGCCGCCGCGGGCGTAGATCTGGGTTCCGGAGCGGACCGGCTCGCTCACGATCCTCGTGGCTGTGTGCACCGGCGACCGGGCGCGCGCCGGCGACGAGGCGGGCACCGTTTCATCGGCCGGTGCCGGCGAATCGGTCGAAGTCCGGGTCGAGCGGCGAATCGGGGTTGTCGCGCTCGGCGCGAAGCTCGCGAGCCCGGCGGCGGCGGCGGCCGCGAGTTGCGCCGGCTCGGCGTTCTGCACGCCGACCAACGCCAGCGTGCGCTCGCGCAGAAGATCGCGGGCCTCGGCGAAGTCGGCGGCCTCGGTAAACCCGTCGGCGCCCCTCAGATCGAGGACGACCGGCGCGTTTTGAAAAAATCGCGGGCTGCGCTCGACCTGCGCGGCGAGTTCGCGACCGAATTCGGCATCGCGCAGCATACCGGCGCGTACGACCATCACCGTGAAGAGAGCGCCTTGTACGAGAGTGCCCGCTGCCATCCGCAATCCGGCCCCTCAAAAAGTGCCCGACGGAAACCGGGTAGCCGCAAATCGCCGTCACCGCAACGGTCTTGCGCGCCCGGTCAGCCCGCGGCGTCCATAACCAGCCGCATGAACCCGTCGCGCGCCGCCGGGTCGATCCAGCGCAGGATGCCGACGAGGTCGTTGTCGGGGTCGATCCAGGTCAGGTTGCCCCCGGCGCCCGATGCGAAATAACTCGCTTCCGATGCGCTCGGGAACATCGTCCGGCCGGTGTTGAGCCACCACAGATAGCCGTATTGCGGGTAAAGCGGGCAGGGGACGCGCATCCGGGAAATCCATTCCTCGGAGAGGATAGGCCGCCCGTTCCAGATGCCGCCGCGTAGCAGCATCAGGCCGATCCGCGCCTGATCCCGCGCGTGGATGAACACCCCGCCGCCCCAATGCGAGCCGCCCGAAACCGACTGCACGCGCCTTCCGTCGATTTCGACATTAGAATTGCGGTAGCCATGCCATTCCCATGTCGGCGAGGCGCCGATCGGGTCCATCACCAGCTCGCGAAACACCTCCGGTAGCGGTCGGCGCCAGACCCGCAGCAACGCCAGCGCCAGTCGGTTGACGCGCACGTCGTTGTATTCCCAGAAGGTGCCCGGCGGCTGGAGGTCGCGGTGCGTGCCCTTTTTGCCGGCGGCGGGCCGTCCGCCGACGCTGCGGTGGCGGTCGATCAGGTCCGACTTGCCCCACAGCTCGCCCTCCCATTCGGAGGTCTGCTGCAACAAATGATGCCAGGTGATTTTGTCGTTGTGCGGCGCCTCGAACCCGCCGTCGTCAACCGTGCGGCACACCGGCTCATCGGGATCGCGAATGAGGCCGCGGTCCCACGCCAGCCCGGCCAGGATCGACAGATAGCTCTTCGCGACGCTGAAGGTCAGATCGACCTGCCCGGTATCGCCCCATTCGGCGGCGATGCGGCCGCCCCGCAGCAGCAGCCCGTTCGGCGCGCCGCGCGGACGCACCGGTCCCAGCGTCTCGTTCCACGGCGGCACCTCGCCGAAATCGCTCGCGATCATCCGCGCCAGATCGCGGCTCCAAGGCGTCTCGTGCGCGGTCGCGTATCGCGCTGCGGCGGAGATGCCGGCCGGATCGAGACCGGCGTCGTCGGGTTTGCGGCGCTGCCATTCGGGATGCAGCGGCGGGAAATAGGTCATTCTGCGGGGTCCGGGTGTGTAAGGTGTAAGGTTGATTTTTTGCGAATCGTTCACGATTTCCGAAGAGGGCGCGGGGCCGAATGCGATCCCCCGCGCAATTCGGGACGGTGCGTGTTAAAGTCGCGGCCGCTTAACCTTTTGAGCTTCCGGGGTTTCCACATGGGTTCGATGAGTTTGATGCACTGGCTGATCGTTCTGGCCATCATCCTGGTTCTGTTCGGTGCCGGCAAACTGCCCCGGGTCATGGGCGATTTCGCGAAAGGGATCAAGGCCTTCAAAGCCGGCATGAAGGAAGAAGGAGAGGAAGCGGTGGAGCAGCCGGCGCACCAGCAGGTGCCGCCCCCGGCCGCGACAACGGCGACCTCGGCCGCCGCCGCCGGGACATCGAGCGCTTTTGGCAACGGTCGCGACCAGCGCGTCTGACGCTCCGAGCCGCCGGCTTTTCGGCTTCTTCTAAAACGGCTGCGGCAGATTGCGGCCGCCATCGAACGACCGCCTCGAAATCCGCCACGATGCGTGGAAGGGTCGCGGTGTGTACGCGCGCACCGATATCCACGCTGGGCTTTTGATCGAAGCGGCGCCGGTCGTCATCGTGTCGGCGGACCAGCGCAAGCTGCTCGATGCGACGATCCTGCATGATTATTATTTCGTGTGGGATGACGTCGCCGCAGGAGAGGCCCGTATCGCGGTCGCGCTTGGCCTTGTATCGCTCTGCAACCATTCTCGGCGACCCAGCGCCCGGGTGCGGCGCAATCGCACACGCGAGACACTCGATCTGCTGGCCTTGACGCCGATCGCGGCGGGACGCGAGATCACGATCGACTATAACTGCCCGCTGTGGTTCGCAGCGGCGGATTAGCAGCGGCCTAACCAAGACTGTCATTGCGGAGGCCCATCGGGCAAAGCGAAGCGATCTTGAGATTGCTTCGCCTTGCTTGCGATGACAGAACTCCTGGATCAACCGCCAAACGGAAAGCACCGGCATGCAATCGCGGTTCGAAGGCACCGATTCCTATGTGGCGACGCAGGATCTGCAGATCGCCGTCAATGCCGCGATCGCGCTCGAGCGGCCGTTGCTGGTCAAGGGCGAGCCCGGGACCGGAAAAACCATCCTGGCGCACGAGGTCGCCAAGGCGCTCGGCAAGGAGCTGATCACCTGGCACATCAAATCGACGACCAAGGCGCTGCAGGGTCTTTATGAATACGACGCGGTGTCGCGCCTGCGCGACGGCCAGCTCGGCGACGACCGGGTGCACGACATCGCCAACTACATCAAGCCCGGCAAGTTGTGGGAGGCATTCGAGGCCGAGGCGGCGCCAGTGCTGTTGATCGACGAAGTCGACAAGGCCGACATCGAATTCCCGAACGACCTGCTGCTCGAATTAGACCGGATGGAGTTTTACGTCTACGAGCTGCGCCGGACCATTGTTGCAAAACAGCGCCCGATCGTGATGATCACCTCGAACAACGAAAAGGAACTGCCGGACGCGTTTCTGCGCCGCTGCTTTTTCCACTACATCCGCTTCCCCGATCGCGAGACGATGCAGCGCATCATCGACGTGCATTTCCCGGGGCTGAAGGAAGACCTGGTGCACGAGGCGTTGACGATCTTTTTCGACATCCGGGAGGTGCCGGGCCTCAAGAAAAAGCCCTCGACCTCGGAGCTGCTCGACTGGATCAAGCTCCTGCTGGTCGAGGACATTTCTCCGGAGTTGCTGCGGACGCGCGACCCGAAAAAATTGATCCCGCCCTTGCACGGCGCGCTGCTGAAAAACGAGCAGGACGTTCATTTGTTCGAACGGCTGGCCTTCCTGAACCGGCGCGAGCGGGGCTGAGCCTGTCTCATCTCGCTTCATTTTTACGGGGCTTGAACTCCGATAGGTAACCAAATGTACGCCCTGGTTTGACTGGTCCTGGGGTCTGTATCGGCAGCGATAATCGCCTACATTCGTTACCTTGCTGTTGACTGGACTGACTTCATCTTGATCGCTTCTACTATGTTATTTATCTTGCCGTTGGGTGGTGGTTCTTTGGATTTTTTGGATCGGCTGGCGCTATCGTAACAAACGTGATTTGTGCCTCCACGATTCGTTCGTCGGTTCCATCCGCCATTGTCGGGATATTTACTGGGATCCTAACATTCGCGTTGTCATGGTGGTTCATGTACACTGGCTCGGGTTACAGCGACTTCCTCGATTTTTCAGAATTTGTATCTAACACCTTATCCAGCTCAAGCATCGAGATCGGGATAGAGCACCATCATGTACATCACCATGCAGATATTGGAGAGGTCCCATTTCTTGCAGGGCTCCAATTCCTCGTTAGCCTAATCGGAGCTCCAATCGGCGGATTGGTTGCCGGCTTGAGCGGTACGGATATATGACCCATTAAGGCGACACCGATGTTCATCTCCTTTTTTTTCGAATTGCGCGCCGCCAAGGTGCCGGCCTCCCTCCGAGAGTTCCTGACGCTGATGGAGGCGATGCGCGAGGGGATAGCACGGTTCGATATCGACGAATTCTATTTTCTGGCACGCACGGCGCTGGTCAAGGACGAGCGGCATCTCGATCGCTTTGACCGCGTGTTCGGCCATTGCTTCAAGGGCATCGAAACGCCGCCCGACCCGCAAACCGAACTGCCCGAGGAATGGCTCAGAAAACTGGCCGAACGGCATCTGACCGAGGAGGAGAAAAAACTCGTCGAAGCGCTCGGCGGTTGGGACAAACTGATGGAGACGCTGCGCCAGCGGCTCGCCGAGCAAAAGGGCCGGCACCAGGGCGGCAACAAATGGATCGGCACCGCCGGCACCTCGCCTTTCGGCGCTTACGGCTACAACCCCGAAGGCGTGCGCATCGGCCGCCAAGACGGCGAAAAGGGCGGCAAGCGCACCGCTGTCAAAGTGTGGGACCGGCGCGAGTTCCGCAATCTCGACGACACGCTCGAACTCGGCACCCGCAACATCAAGCTGGCGCTGCGCCGGCTGCGGCAGTTCGCCCGCCAAGGCGCCGAACTCGAGCTCGATCTCCCCGGCACGATAAGGTCGACCGCGCACAATGCAGGTTGGCTCGATCTGAAAATGCTGCCGGAGCGGCACAACGCCGTGAAGCTGTTATTGTTTCTTGATGTCGGCGGGTCGATGGACGACCATATTCGCATCTGCGAGGAGCTGTTCTCGGCGGCGCGCGGCGAGTTCAAACACCTCGTGCATTTCTATTTCCATAACTGCCTCTACGACACGGTGTGGAAGGATTCGCGTCGCCGCCATGCCGAGCTGACGCCCGTTATGGAGATCCTGCGCACCTACGATCCCGGTCACAAGGTTGTGCTGGTCGGCGACGCCAGCATGAGCCCCTACGAGATCGACAAGGAGGGCGGCAGCGTCGAGCGTTGGAATGACGAGCCCGGTCGGATATGGATGCAGCGCCTGCTGGACCACTACGCGAAGGCCGTATGGCTCAACCCGGTGCCCGAGAAATATTGGGACGGCACAATCAGCATCGGAATGGTCCGCGCGCTGATGGAAGGCCGCATGTTCCCGCTGACGCTCGATGGCATCGACCGCGCAATGCGCGAGCTGACGCGTTGATGGCGATCTCCAGACTCGCCGACCTTTCCGGAGATGCCGGGATTGGCGCGCCGCTTTCGGTGCAGCTCACAATGCGGTTTGCTTGCGGTTTCCCGATCCTAAAGATGCCCTCGGCCAGGCTTGACCCGTGGGCCTTCAGCCCACGGACATTTATCCGTGGGCGTCCACGTCGTAGTAGCGGCGACGACCAAGGTTGATAAGGCGCAGGTGGCCGGATCCAGTCCGGCCACCGGGTATTTCTCGGCTGTGTCGGCAGCCTCCGTTTACGCCGCCTCGGCCCTATGCTCCTTTACGCGGATATAGGCCTTGGCGGCATGGTGTTCGCAGTAGGGCTTGCCGGCCGCCGGCCGATCGCCGCAGAAGTGGAAATCGTCATCGGTCGGATGGCCGATCGGCCACATGCAGGCCGGGCCGGTGAAATCGAAGACGTTGCGGCGCGGCGGCGGCGCTTCCTTTACGATCCGCGGCACCAGTCCGATCCGGTGGACCTTGCCGACAACGGCGTTCTTGGTGACGCCGATCCGGCGGCCGATTTCCGCCGTCGTGATTCCTTCATCCCAGAGCAGTTTCAGAAGCTCGATCCGCGCCGCCGTCCAAGTCGGTTCGGCGCATGTCGGTTCGACGCGATCAAGCGTGCCGACTCCGTCGAAGGACTCCAGCGTCCATGATCCATCCATCTTCGAACCCCCCTATTGAGTAGCCTCGGTCGTCCCACCCACAAGATATATACTGCACTTGTGGGTTCCTGCCAACCCTCACCTAGATGTTGTGGCAAGCCGGGGGGAGGCTGCCGCAACGGTAACTTAGGACCTTCGAAAAGTAAGCGAGCGAGCGTTCCTCGCGGGTGAAGCCTGGGCTGAACAGCCCGTCAAGGTTCTCGGCAAGATAACTTGCGTAATATGGCTCATGAAAAGCGATTGGGAAATAGTCGAGTAGGGCGTCGTAGTCCGGTTTGTCGCCGGTTTGCAGCGAATCCACAAAAATCAGCGTGCCGCCAGGCTTCAACACTCGGTGAATCTCGTTAACGACGGCACGTCGCACGACCGCGGGTAGCTCATGAAACAAGTATATGCAACTGACGATTTCGAATTCGTTATCCGGCAGCGGAATCGCCTCCGCCGCGGCGGGAATCAGCGCGACTCGCGACCAATCCGCGAGGCGCTGTCCGGCTACCGCGAGATATGGTTCCGAGAGATCGAGCCCAGTGACCGCAAGGCGCGGGAAATTGCGCTTGACCTCGCGCAAAAAGCTGCCGGTGCCGCAACCGATATCGAGCAGCCGGGCGTCCGCGGCGCCCTTCGGATGTCTCCGCAGGGCCGCGCGCAGCGGCACCAGCGCCTGCCGGCGCATCAGGGAAGCCCCGCCGCCGAACAGCACCTCGACCTGGTAGTCGTAACGTTCCGCCGAGGCCTCGCTAAGGTAGCCGTCGCTCTGAAAATGGAACATGCGGCGGTAATAGGGCGGATAGCGCTCGGCTTCGTCATCGCGCAACAGCGCGTCGGCGGCCCCGCCGTGGCGGCGGGCATCGACGGCGCTGAGGTCGGCGAAGAAATCGGCGGCGCGGCGCAGCCCGTCGAGCGGATTGCCGCGGCCGTCCTCGGGGGGCGCGTAGATGCCCGCCTCGATGTTCCGCCAGTCGCGCTCGACAAGCCGCCACAAATCGGCGATCAGCCGTTGCCGGTCGGGCATCGCCCGGCCGTGCAGATGTGGCGCCGGCGCCGGTTTTGTCAGTCGCGCGACGAGTGCCTTGTGCCCGAAAAACCACCCGATCCGAGCCGCCTGCGTTGCCTCGAACGCGAGTTTCTCCAATGCGCTGGCCATTGCGGGCTTGAGGTATGGCGGGATCGGGCGTTTGCAATGGGACTTTGCAACCGGACGAGGCGCGGCGATAAAGCGCCCGGACGAACGGGATCGACTTCCCCAAGAGGAGCCTCCAATGCCGCGCTTCCGCACCCTCGATGAGCTCGATGTCGCCGGCAAGCGCGTCCTGGTGCGCGCCGATCTGAACGTCCCGGTCAAGGATGGCAAGGTGACCGACGCGACCCGCATCGAGCGGCTGGCGCCGACTCTCGCCGCGATCATCGAGCGTGGGGGCAGGCCGATCGTGATGTCGCATTTCGGCCGGCCCAAGGGACCGGACCCGTCGCAGTCGCTGCGCCCGCTGGTCGAGCCGCTGTCGCGTGCTTCTGGCGGCCGCCCCGTGCGTTTCGCGCCCGATTGCGTCGGACCCGAGGCCGAGCGGGTCGTCGCGGCGCTGCGGCAAGGCGAGATCGCGCTATTGGAGAACCTGCGCTTTCATCCCGGCGAGGAGAAGAACGATCCGGGATTCGCCAAGCAGCTCGCGGCATTGGGCGATGTCTATGTCGACGATGCGTTCTCGGCGGCGCACCGGGCGCACGCCTCGATCGCGGCGCTCGCGCACCTCCTGCCGGCGGCGGCGGGCAAGAACATGCAGGCCGAACTGGATGCGCTCGGGGCCGCGCTCGAAAACCCGCGGCGGCCGGTTATCGCGCTGATCGGCGGCGCCAAGGTCTCGACCAAGCTCGATCTGTTAAAATTCATCACCGGCAAGGTTGACACGCTGGCGATCGGCGGCGCCATGGCGAATACGTTCCTCTACGCGCAGGGGCGTCCGGTCGGGCGCTCGCTGTGCGAGCCGGACCTCGCCGACACAGCGCGCGCAATCCTCGCCGAGGCCCAGGGGAGCGGCTGCGAGATCATCCTGCCCGAGGATGCGGTGACCGCGGAGAAGCTCGAACCGGGGGTCATGACCCGCACGGTCGGGGTCAACGCCGTGCCGGCGACCGCGATGATCCTCGATATCGGGCCGCAAAGCGTGGCGCGGATCGGCCAGGCGCTCGAAGCGTCGAGGACGCTGATGTGGAACGGTCCGGTCGGCGCCTTCGAGACGCCTCCCTTCGACCGCGGCACGATCGCGATCGCCCGGAAGGTCGCCGAACTGACCCGCGCCGGCAGTCTGATGAGCGTCGCGGGCGGCGGCGACACGGTCGCGGCGCTGGCGGCGGCCGGCGTCACGGACGATTTGACCTATGTCTCAACGGCCGGCGGCGCTTTTCTCGAATGGCTCGAAGGCCGCGAATTGCCTGGGGTGGCGGCGCTCGCGGTGCCATAGCGGACACGCCCGCGGCGATTCCCTGCGAGCAGGGAATTTTTCACAGGCCGCCCCGGAAAATTCCGCGACAACAATACCTTATCATAGGGTGATCGGTAAAATTCCCGGCGCGCAACGGTGCGTAACAGGGAATTCGCGAGGCGATAACAGCGAATGATCGGGCGGGAGCAGGGAAACCCGCCGCAACGCCGATCCCAGTTGGCCTTTCTCCCTTCGGCTCCTACCGCCAATCCGTAACATACAATTGTGGCCAATCCGAGGATGCCGTGAGCGGGTTCCTTCTCAACTGGCGGAGCCGCGAAAAAGCGGTTTGAGTTGCCTCCAACATCGACCAAAGGTAGGATTGACGTACCCGTATGGGCACATCCGAATATTCGCAAGATACCATCAAGGAACGCTTGCAGAGCTTCCAAACACCCAGGGAGAGGACTCATGCAATCGTACATGCCAGGATGGGCGATTTCCGGGATCTCGATCGGTCTGCTGACCGCGCTGCCCGCGGCGGCCGCCCCGTTCTTTTTCAGCACCGGCGATCCGGACGGCAGGATTGCTACCGCGAGCCGCCCGGACAGCGCCGGCAAAATCGAGATCGAATCGGCCGACGATTTCGTCCTGACCGGCGCGGGTCATATCACCAGCGCCACGTTCACGGGGCTTCTGACCGGCGGTGCGTCCCTCGCCAATGTCGGAAACGTGCGGGTCGAGATCTACAGCGTGTTCCCGAACAACTCGGATGTGGGCCGCACCACCGGGCCGCCCGATTTCTCGACGCCAAGGGTTCCGACTCGCGTGAACTCGCCCTCCGACGCCGCGATCCAGGAGCGCGATGTGGCTGGCGGCAACTTGAGCTTCTCGATCGCGACGCTGGCCGCGAGCTTCACCGCCGCCAATTCGGTCCTAAACGGGATCAACCCGAAACCGGGGCAAACGACAGGCGGCGACGGACCGGTAACCGGCACCGAGGTGCAGTTCACGACGAACTTCACGACCCCGTTCGATCTGCAGCCCGGTCACTACTTCTTTGTCCCGCAGGTCGAAGTGACCACGGCCAGCGGTGAGTTCTTCTGGCTGTCGGCTCCCAGGCCGATCGTCCCGCCGGGCACGCCGTTCCCGGCTGGCTTTACCGATCTGCAAAGCTGGATCCGGAACGAGGACCTGGCGCCGGACTGGCTGCGGATCGGCACCGATATCGTCGGCGGCACCACCTTCAACGCCACCTTCTCGCTGACCGGGACCATTCCCGAACCCGCGTCCATCGGGATCCTCGGAGCGGCGCTCTCGGTGATGGCAGCGGCCGGGTTGCGTCGCCGCCGCTCCTGACAGCCGCGCCATCTCCCTGGCCGCACGCCGCTTCGCTTTGCCATACAAGCGGGATCCTTCGGACGGCGTTTGCGGATGAACCTCCGCGCGCTAGACTGGCGCGATGAACACCGTCGCACCCCCGCTTCCCCCGCCCGCCAACCCTCGCCTGCGCCGGATGGCGAACGCCTTGCGCGCGCTGGCAATGGATGCTGTCGAGAAGGCCAATTCCGGGCACCCCGGCATGCCGATGGGCATGGCCGACGCCGCGACCGTCTTGTTCACGCAATTCCTGAAATTCGATCCAAAGGCGCCGGACTGGCCCGATCGCGACCGTTTCGTCCTGTCTGCCGGGCATGGCTCGATGCTGCTTTACGGTCTGTTGCATCTGCTCGGCTATCCCGACATGACCCTGGACGAGCTGAAGCGCTTCCGCCAGCTCGGCAGCCGCACCGCCGGCCATCCCGAGCGCGGGCTTGCCCCCGGCATCGAGACGACGACCGGACCGCTCGGCCAGGGCATCGCCAACGCGGTCGGCATCGCCCTCGCCGAACGGCATCTCGCGGCCGAATTCGGCGACGAGCTGGTCGATCACCATACTTATGCGATCTGCGGCGACGGCTGTCTGATGGAGGGCATCAGCCACGAGGCGATCTCGCTGGCCGGCCATCTCAGGCTCAGCAAGCTGATCGTGCTGTGGGACGACAACTCGATCACGATCGACGGCAGCACCAGCCTTTCCGTTTCCGACGATCAGCTTGAACGGTTCCGCGCGCATGGCTGGGAGGCCGAGCGCGTCGACGGCCTCAACCACGACGAGGTCGCCGCCGCGATCCGCCGGGCGCAGACGCATGACCGCCCGAGCCTGATAGCGTGCAAGACGATCATCGCGTTCGGCGCCCCGACCAAGGCCGGCACCGCCGCGGCGCACGGCAGCCCGCTCGGCGCCGACGAGATCAAGGGCGCGAAGGAGCGTCTCGGCTGGGAGTTCGGGCCGTTTGTCGTTCCCGACGATGTGCGCGCCGAATGGGTTCAGGCGGCGTCGCGCGGCGCGGCCGTACGGCAGGAATGGGAACGGCGTCTGGCCGCCGCGCCCGTCGACAAGCGCGCCGAGTTCGAACGCCGCTTCCGGGGCGAACTGCCGGCCGGTCTTGACGCGGCAATCGCCAAAGTGTGCGACGATTTCCGCGCCAAGAACGCGAAGATCGCTACCCGTCAGGCCTCGGGCGAGGTGCTCGGGGCGCTGCTTCCGGCGGTGCCCGAAATAATCGGCGGTTCGGCCGATCTGACCCCGTCCAACAACACCAAGGTCAAGGACGAGCGGGAGATCAAACCCGGCGATTTCGCGGGCCGCTACATCCATTTCGGCATCCGCGAAATGGGTATGGCGGCGGCGATGAACGGCATCGCCGTGCATGGCGGTCTCATCCCCTATGGCGGGACGTTTCTGACCTTCACCGATTATGCCCGTCCGGCGATCCGGCTTTCGGCGCTGATGGAGGCGCGCGTCATCTATGTGATGACGCACGATTCGATCGGTCTCGGCGAGGACGGCCCGACGCATCAGCCGGTCGAGCATCTGGCGGCGCTGCGCGCGATCCCGCATCTCCTGGTGTTCCGCCCGGCCGATCCGGTCGAGACCGCCGAATGCTGGGCGCTGGCGCTGAAGCACCCGCGCAATCCGTCGATCCTGGCGCTGACCCGGCAAAGCGTGCCGCTGTTGCGCACCGAAGCCGGCGCTGACAACCGCTGCGCCCGCGGCGCCTACGTGCTGGCCGAGGCTGGCGGCGAGCGGCAGGTGACCTTGCTCGCGACCGGTTCCGAGGTCGGGTTGGCGATGACGGCGCGCGACATGCTGGCGAAGGACGGCATCCGCGCCGCGGTCGTGTCGATGCCGTGCTGGGAATTGTTCGAGGCCGAACCCGAGGATTACCGGCGGACGGTGCTCGGGTCCGCGCCGCGCGTCGCGGTCGAGGCCGCGGTCCGGCTCGGCTGGGACCGCTGGCTCGGCGAGCGCGGCACGTTTGTCGGGATGCACGGTTTCGGCGCCTCGGCGCCCGGCGCCGCGGTCTACGAGCATTTCGGCATCACCGCGGAAAAGGTCGCGGAAGCGGCGCGCGCGCTCGTGTAGCAGCGCGATGCCGTTCGCGCTGGCCAGCCCGGCGATCCCGCCCGGCGGCGCGATCCCGGCCGAATATACCTGCGACGGGACCGACATATCGCCGCCGCTTGTCTGGTCGGGCGCGCCGGGCGGTACGCAAAGCCTCGTTGTCGTGGTCGACGACCCGGATGCGCCCGGGGGCACATTCCACCATTGGGCTGCCTATGGCATTCCCTCCAGGGCGACCGGCTTGCCGGCCGGCTTCAGCCGGAACCCGACCGCCGGCGTGCGGCAGGCGCGCAACGATTTCGGCGCGGTCGGGTATCGCGGGCCGTGTCCGCCGCGCGGCAGCACGCACCGTTATCGTATCGAGCTGTACGCGCTGAGCCGGCCGACGCTCGACCTGCCGCCGGGGGCACCCGCCGCGGCTGTCACAGGCGCCGCGAGCCCGTACGTGATTGCCCGCGCCCAGCTGACCGGCACCTACGGCCACTGAGGCGCGACGCAACACACGAAGTATCGGCGTCGCGGCCAAACGCGGCGCACGAGCGGGATCGGCCGCGTCGCCCGGCGGCACGCCGTACCTTTTCCGGCGGGAAAGGCGATCCGCGCGGCCCTCCGCCTTGGACCGCAGCCGTTCCGCTGGTCTGGACAGAGCGACAGGCGTATGCTGCGATCGAACGAGGGAGAAACTCGCGTGAGACGCGCAGCCCCTTTCCTGCTTCTGGCGACCCTGGTCCTGCCGGCGCTGGCGAATGCCGCTTGCCCGCCCGGATATTATGAATATTTCGGATATTGCTACCCCTACCCGCAGCCGGGCGGCGGCGCGCCCCGGTACAACACGCCTCAGGCTAATACGCCACAGGCCAATACGCCCCAGTACAACCCGTCCGCGCCGAGCGGCAACCAGCAGCATAACTACCGGGCGTACCGGCCTCGCAGCTATGGGCAGACCGACTCGCCGAGCACGGCGCCGGCCGCGCCGCCGCCTCCCTATGTCAGTCCATCGCCCGGCGCAAGCTGGGGGTCAGTCCCGCCGCCCGTTCCGCCAGCGCCGCCACCGGTCGCCGCGCCCGCTCCTCCGCCGGTTGCCGCCCCGCCCCCTGTTTACACATACGGTGCGCCGGCCCCGCCGCCTGCCGCCGCCCCGGCCCCGCCGCCACCGCCGGCCGCCGTGCCAACCGCGCCGCCGCGAGCCGCCGGTGGTGGGCAGCGCGCGCGGCCACCGGCCGCCGCGAACGGGACCCCGGCCCCCGTCGCGCGATCGGGGTCTCCGATCCGGATCTTGGATACCGGGTACGCCGTGCTGCCGAAAATTGGCAGCGAGGCGCCCGGCTATGGTCTCTATTCATACGCGATTTTGCCGTTACAGTCGCCGCGGTCCGCCAGCTTTCTGGCGGAAGTGTTCCGATCGACGCCGGGGGTTGAAGGTTTGCAAATCGGCCGCGATCAGTTGAACGTACTTTATGTGCCGATCCAATCCGGCAAGCTGTCGCGGTTTCAACAACGCCGGGAACAGTTAGGCAGCAACGCCGATGGGCTTGGGGCGGATTTCGCGGGCACGTTTTACGACTACGGAACGGCACGCGCGATCCTCGCCCATATATGCGGCTACCCGCCCGAGGATATCCGCGAGTTCTGCATGACCGACGTGATGTCCGGCGGCCCGTACCTGTTCAGCTACGCTCGCCCGGCGAGCAGCCAGGAACAAGTGCCCCCGCCATATCTGCTGGTCGATCTGACCGGTGTCGATCCTCGGGCCTATGGCGTGCTGTTGTCGGCGTTTCGGGAGCAGGTCAAGCGCGACGACATGAGCGACAAGGCCCGAATCGGAACGCTGCAGCAGCGCGTGCTGAATGTTATATTGATTGCTTCCGATCTGATTGACCCGATGCAAAGGGCGGTCGAGGATTTAATGAAGAATATTGTTCACACGGCGGAAGCCCGCGACGCACCCAAGCCGGACAGTCCGAAATGAGCAACGTGACGTACTTGACGATGTTGTCCATTGCGCTGGCGGTGTCCTGCGGCGTCGTGTTCAGGCTCGTCTATCCGATGGTTCCCATCGACGGCAAACTTGCCGCGCTCTTCGCGTTCGTCGGAATTGGAGCCGCACTGGTGATCCTCGCTTTGTGCCGAATGATTTTCGGAAACCAGAAGAAGAAAAGCGCGTCTTGAATCGCTGGCGGTCCGGCGATCGCCCGGCCGGCCCCGCAACACCTGATCGCAGGCGGACGGCATCGCCGCTCCATCCGCCATCGGAGAGCCTCGGTCCCGCAGCCGATGAGGCGCCGAAGGCAGCAAGCTCGGGTCTCGAGCGCGGCTCGCCGCTTCCCGCAGGCGTCCGGTCTGTTCTAAGCTGGCGGCACGGAGTGGCCTGGAGGACAGACAGATGGCGGTACGGGTGGCAATCAACGGGTTCGGGCGCATCGGGCGGCTGGTGCTGCGCGCGGCCTACGAGCACAAGCACACCGAGATCGAGGTCGTCGGCATCAACGATCTGGGGCCGGTCGCGACCAACGCGCATCTGTTGAAATATGACAGCGTCCACGGCCCCTTTCCCGGCGAGGTCACGTCGGGCGACGATTGGATGGATATCGGCCGCGGCAAGATCCGCGTGACCGCCGAACGAGATCCGGCGAAGCTCCCGTGGAGGGAGCTGAACGTCGATGTCGCGCTCGAATGCACCGGCATTTTCACCAAGCGCGAGGCCGCCGCGAAGCATCTCGAAGCCGGCGCGAAAAAGGTCATCATCTCGGCCCCGGCCGACGGCGCCGACCTGACGGTCGTGATGGGGGTCAACAACGACGCGCTGAAGCCGTCGCACCAGGTCATCTCGAACGCGTCGTGCACGACCAACTGCCTGGCGCCGGTCGCCTATGTGCTGCACCAGGGGATCGGCATCGAGCGCGGCTATATGACGACGATCCACGCCTATACCGGCGACCAGAGCCTGCAGGACACGCTGCACAGCGATTTACGGCGGGCGCGCGCCGCCAATCTGTCGCTGATCCCGACCTCGACCGGCGCGGCGCGGGCCGTTGGCCTCGTCCTGCCGGAGCTGAGGGGCAAGCTCGACGGCACCGCGATCCGGGTGCCGACCCCGAACGTGTCGCTGATCGACTTCAAGTTCGACGCGGCGCGCGACACCGCCGCCGACGAGGTCAATTCGCTGATGGAGGAGGCGGCGAACTCGAACCGCTTCAAGGGCATTATCGGCCTCAACCGCGACGCGACGGTGTCGGTCGATTTCAACCACGACTCGCACAGTTCCACGTTCGATCTGACCCAGACGCAGGTGCTCGACAAGCGCTTTGTGCGGGTGCTGTCCTGGTACGACAACGAATGGGGCTTCTCCAATCGCATGGTCGAGGTCGCCGCGCTGTTCGGCACCATGCACTGACCGGAGAACATACCGGGCGATTGGCGGCAGGCGCCGATCGCTCGGAGCGCCGCGACAGTATCGTCCCGGTTGCAGGATGTTGAGCGTTGGGCGGCAACGGCGCAGGAAGAAGGTGGGAGCGTCGATGGCGAAGGCTTACTGGATTGCAACCTATCGATCGATCAACGACCCCGAAGCCCTCGACGCCTACGCGAAGCTGGCGGGGCCGGCGATTTGGGCAGCCGGCGGACGCAACCTGGTGCGAGGGACGCCGGCAAAGACACTCGAGGCCGGAATGGACTTGCGCACGGTCGTCATCGAGTTCGACAGCGTCGAGAGCGCGATTGCCGCATATGAAAGCGCCGCCTACCAAGCCGCTCGACAGCTGTTGGGCGATACGGTCGAGCGGGACATCCGCATCGTGGAAGGCGCCGAGTAGCGTCCTTCAAATAAGGCCGCTGCCGCCGGGACAGGCGCCGCGAAACGGCGCCCCATTCGTGGTATAACTGCGCCAACCGGCGGCGCGGCGCCGCCGCGAACGGGAGGAGCGGCAAAATGGGCGAGATTCTCGGCATCGGCGTCACGCACTACCCCGGCCTGATCCAGCCCGACGAGCAGATGGCGGGCCTCTTGAACCGCACGCTGAACAGCGATCAGGTGCCCGAGGCGCTGAAGGATCCGGCGCGCTGGCCCGAGCCGATGCGCAGGGAATGGGCCGACCCGCTCGCCGCCGCGAAGGAACACCGGCGGCGTCTGGTCGATGGCTTCCGCGAGGCGCGCAAGGCGCTGGACGCGTTCGACCCCGACTTCGTGCTGATCTGGGGCGACGATCAGTACGAGAATTTTCGCGAGGACGGCGTCCCGTCATTCTGCGTCTTCGCCTGCGACGAGATCGAGTCGCGCCCCTATGCGCGCTACTCCGGCCCCGGTGGGAATGTGTGGAACGAGGGCAAGGACACGGTATTCCGCACCAAGGGCCATTTCGCGGGCGCCTCGACGCTGGCAGCGAAGCTGATCGAGGCCGATTACGACACCAGCTACGCCTATCGCATGCGCTACGAGAACGGACTGCCGCATGCGTTTATCAACACCATCCTCTATCTCGACTATGACCGCGCCGGCTTCCCGTACCCGGTCGTGCCGTTTCATGTGAACTGCTACGGCTCGTCGGTCATCGCCAAGCGCGGCTCGACGGCGCACCTGACCGGCGACGCCGACCCGAACCTGGTCGATCCGCCGGGGCCGAACCCGCGGCGCTGTTTCGATATCGGCGGCGCGGCCGCGCGCATCCTCGCCGACAGCCCGTGGCGCGTCGCGCTGATCGCCTCGTCGAGCTGGTCGCACGCGTTTCTGACGCCGAAGAACCATTACCTCTACCCCGACAATGCCGGCGACCGCGCCCGCTTCGACGAGCTGGCCTCGGGCAAGCTCTTACGCTGGCGCGACCTGTCGACGGCGCAGATCGAGGATGCCGGGCAGCAGGAATTCCTGAACTGGGTGTGCCTCGGCGGCGCGATGCACGCGCTGGGCCGCGAGCCGGTCATCGTCGATTACATCGAGAGCTGGATTTTCAACTCCGACAAATGCTTCGCCTTGTTCCCGGCGTAATCCGGGCCGCAGGGCCGGCGCTTCCCGCGCCTGGCTCACGCCGCGGACGACCCAACCGGCTCGGGAGACGGAAATGAGCGAGGCGAATGCTGCAGTCGTGCGAAAGGCCTACCAGGACTTCGCGCAAGGAAACATCCAGGCGGTGTTCGCCGCGTTCGACCCGGAGATGACCTGGCATGTCCCCGGTCACAGTCCGCTGTCGGGCGACTACAAGGGGCACGACGCAATCGCCGGTTTTTTTCGCCGCACAATGGAGCTTTCCGGCGGGGCGTTCGGCATCGATGTCCATAACGTGCTGGCCGAGGGTGATCTCGTCGTCGTCCTGGCCACCGTCATGGCACGGCGAAACGAAAACTCGGCGTCGTTTCCGGAGGTGCATGTCTGGCGCATGCGCGATGGAAAGGCGACCGAGTTCCGCGAATACCAGGGCGATGAACAGCGCGAGGACCGGTTCTGGTCCTGATTTGCCCGGAGTCGGACGGTGTCGGGATCGATCCCGCGACGCTGCGGCCGCGGGATGCTGAAGGACGGATTTTATTTTTCGTGAGCGCATCGAATGCCCCCATTGACCAGATCGGCGTCGCCAGCGCGCGAGGAGGGGCCGCCGGTATTTCTCGGCTACACCCAGGCCGAGCTCGACGCCGCCTACGATCAGGCGGCGTACATGCCGCATATCCAGCAATTGCGCGACCGCTGGCACAGCAACAGCGCGCGCACCCGCGCCCGTCTCGGCCCGCCGTTGCGCCGCCGCTACGGACCGCATCAGGTCGAGGAACTGGACATCTTCCGCACCGGCACTCCGGCGCCGGCCCCGGTCTTTGTCTTTATTCACGGCGGTGCGTGGCGGGCCGGCTCGGCGGCGCAGTATTCCGCCCCGGCCGAGATGTTCGTGCGCGAAGGGGCGCACTACATCGCGCCGGATTTCACGACGGTGCAGGATGCCGGCGGCAGCCTCTTTCCAATGGCCGAGCAGGTGTGCCGCGCTATCGCCTGGGTCTATCAGAATGCCGCGAGCTTCGGCGGCGACCCGGAGCGGATTTATATCGGCGGGCATTCGTCGGGGGCGCATCTCGCCGCGGTGGCGCTGACCGCAGACTGGGAACGCGACCACGGCCTGCCACGCGATATCATCAAGGGCGGGCTGTGCGGCAGCGGCATGTACGATCTGCACCCGGTCAGCCTGTCGCACCGCTCGTCTTACGTGAAGTTCACCGCTGGGATGATCGAGAAGCTCAGCCCGGCTCGGCATATTGCGCGGCTGCGCGCGCCTGTTATCGTCGCCTACGGAACCCATGAGACACCGGAGTTCCAGCGTCAGGCGCGCGACTTCGCCGCCGCCCTGCGCGCCACCGGCAAGCCGGTTGAATTGCTCGTCGGCGAGCATTACAGCCATCTCGACCTGCCCGAGACGCTGTGCAATCCCTACGGGCTGCTTGGCGCCGCCGTGCTCGCCAGATGGGCCTCGGGCGGCGGTGAAGCGGCCAGCGCCGGAGGCATCATGAAAATAAAGCTCGACATCGATTGTACCCCCGAGGAGTTGCGTGGGTTTTTTGGTCTACCGGATGTCCGGCCGATGCAGGAGGCGCTGCTCAAGGAGGTCGAGGAGCGGATGCGGGCCGGGGTCAAGGCGCTGGACTCGGAGGCAATCCTGAAGACCTGGCTGCCCGCCGGAATGCAAGGGTTCGAGAAATTGCAGGAGATGTTTCTCGGCCAGATGGGCGGCAGGCCGGGGAAGAAATAAATGGCTGTCGCGCTGCGCACGGCGCGGCTGCTGCTGCGCGAATGGCGCGACGACGATGCGGCCGCGTTCGCTGCGCTCCCGGCCGACCCGAGGTCGCTGCCCCATCTTCCGCCTCCCGATGCCGACTGGGTTCCCCGAGTGCGCGCGCATTGGAAGGAGCACGGGTTCGGCCAGTTTGTTGTCGAGCTTTCGGGCGAGGCGCCGTTCATCGGCGTCGTCGGGCTGGCGCATGTCCGCTTTGCCTTGCCGTTCACGCCGGCTGTCGAGGCGGCGTGGCGTTTGGCGCCCGCTTACCAGGGCAGGGGGTTCGCGATCGAGGCTGCGCGGGCCGCCGTCGCCGACGGGTTCGGCCGCCTCGGCCTCGGCGAGATCGTCGCCTTCACCGTGCCCGCAAACGAGGCTTCGCGACGGGTCATGACACGGCTCGGAATGACCCGCGATCCCTCGGAGGATTTCGATCACCCGCGCTTCCCGCCGGGTCATAAGCTGCGCCGCCACGTCCTTTACCGCCTCGGGAGGCCCCCCGCGTGAACCGTCGCGCCACCATTCTGCTGGTGCGGCACGGCGAGACCGAGTGGAACCGGCTCAGGCGGTATCAGGGCTGGGGGGACTCGCCGCTGACCGCGCAGGGCATCGCACAGGCCGCGGCGATCGGCCGTCTGCTGTCCCGCCTGCCGGAGGCGGAAGGAGCCGACATCGTCGCCAGCCCGCTCGGCCGCGCCCGCCATACCGCCGGGATCATCGCCGAACACCTGAGCGATCGGCGAAGCCTCTCCCGATCCGTCCGCATCGACGAGCGGCTGCGCGAGATTTCGCTCGGCTCCTGGGATGGGCTCGACAAGCGCGAGATCAGGCGCCGCGCCCCGGAACTCTTCGCCGGCGAGGCGGGCCGCTGGGAATGGTATTTCCACACCCAAGACGGCGAGACCTATGACGCCTTCGCCGCTCGCATCGCCGCGTTTCTCGCCGATCTCGGCGAGGCTCCGGTCATCGCCGTCGCGCACGGCGTCGTCACGCGGGTGCTGCGCGGCCTTTACGCCGGGATACCGCGCGGTGAGGCGCTGCGCCTTGCGGTGCCGCAGGATCGCGTCTTCCGCCTTGCCGGCGGCGCGATCGAGGAAATCGCAGCCTGACTTATCCGCCGGGCCGCGCCGCTTCCAGCCGGTTCTAGCCTCGCGCGTTCAACCGCCGGTCAGTTCAAGCTCTGATCGCGCGTCGGGAAAACCTCTTGCGTCGTGCCGCCGCCTCGGCTCCCAATGGAAGCCGCGACACGAGGACTCGACGAGAGGGCAAAATAGAACGCCAGCCCGGCGAAAGCGAGAGGCGAGAGCCATTTCTGAACCGCCCGGGATGCGGATTAATGGGTCCCGGCTTTCGCCGGGATGGCGTTTCCGTGTAATTCTTCTTCCTGAAAATTCGTATCTCTCTGGTCCTTGAGGAGATGACGACGTGACCGATTACACCGGCTTCAACGAAATCGCCGTCACGACCGACGGCCTCGTCGCGACGGTCGAGATGCGGCGGCCGCCGAACAATTTCTTCGACGCGGCGCTGATCGCCGAGATTGGTCAGGCGTTCGAGCGCATCGACGCCGATCCCGCCATCCGCACGATCGTGCTCGCCGCCGAGGGCCGTCATTTCTGCGCCGGCGCCAATTTTTCGGAGCGCATGGACACCGGCACGGTACAGGAATCCGCGCGCAGCGGCGGCGGCAGGCACCTGTACAAGGAAGCGATCCGCCTGTTCCGCACCGCAAAGCCGGTCGTCGGCGCGATCCACGGCGCGGCGGTGGGCGGCGGTCTTGGCCTCGCGCTCGTCCCGGATTTCCGGGTCACCTGCGAGGAGGCACGGTTCAGCGCCAATTTCAACCGGCTCGGCTTCCACCCCGGCTTCGGGCTGACGGTGACTCTGCCGCGCCTCGTCGGGGCGCAGCAGGCGGCGCTGTTGTTCTATACCGGCCGCCGCATCTCCGGCTCGGAGGCGGTGCGGATCGGTCTCGCCGACCAGCTCGTGGCGCAGGCCGAGGTGCGCAGCGCGGCTCAGGCGCTCGCGCTCGAAATCGCGCAATCCTCGCCGCTCGCCGTGCTCGCGACGCGTGAGACGCTGCGGCGCGGCCTGATCGACGCGGTCGAGGCCGCCACCGAGCGCGAGCTTGTCGAACAGGACTGGCTGCGCCGCACCGAGGATTTCCGCGAAGGCATCAAGGCCTACGCCGAACGCCGCCTGCCCGACTTCAAGGGACGGTGAGGTCGGAGGGTGGAGCCTGGTAAGCCGGGTGCAACCCGCCGTGCCGGGCGGAACCGATGGCGGGTTGCGCTCCGCTTCACCCGCCCTGCGGCATTCAACTTTTAGAACCGGCGGCGCAGCGCGGCGGCCGCAAGACGCCAGCTCTGCAGCGGGTCGGGCGCGGCCAGTTCGGGCGCGAACGGATTGAACCCAGCCCGCTTCAGGCGCAGCAAATACCGGTCGGCGATCACCGCCGGCAACAGTGCCGCGAGCGACCGGCGTGGTATTCGTCCGACACTACGCCGGCCGGAAGCGAGATGGGCAGCCGCCGCCTCCGTCAGCATCTCTGTCGCGGTGCGCAGCTCCGACGTATTGCGGCGCCGCGCGTAGTCCGCCGGATCGAGGCCGACCGTTACCGCAACATGCTCCGGGATGTAGCGGCGGCCTGACGCGGCGTGGAACGGCATTGCCCGCAGCAGGCCGGCGAGCGCATAGGCGATCCCGATGTCGCGCGCCGCCTCGCCCGTGGCTGGCTCCAGGGTCCCGAGCGCCTCCAGGGCCAGTACCAGCAATGCCGAAGAGGTGCCCTCGGCATATTCGATCAGAGCGGCAAGGTCGGCTGGCGGCGTGTCGTCCAGATCGCGCTCGCGCGTGTCGATGATCCGGTCGAACGAGGCCCGTGACAGCCCGAAGTTCCGGATCGTCGTGACCAGCGGCAGCGCGACTTCATGCCGGCGAGCCGGTCCGCCCGAAAAAGCCGCCTCGATGACCTCGCGCCACCATTGCAGCCGTATCTGGCCGAGCATCGGCTGGGTGACGGCCTCGCGTATCCGCGCGATCTCGAAATTGAACGCGTAGAGCGCGAACAGCGCTTCCCGCCGATCGGCGGGCGCGAACAGCGCCGTCTGATAGCGGTCGCGGTCGCGACGGCGCACGATCGCGCCCACCGCCGACAGTCCCGCGGCCGGCGCGCCTGCCGCCGGCAGATCGGGAGCAGAACGCGGGGCGGCGGCTGCATCGGGCACACGCCCCTTGCGCGTTTCGGCGCTCACACTATCCTGCGTCCTCACCGATGTCCGCCAATCAACCCCAGCTAAAAGGACGGAAAGGACAATCATGGCTTTCGAACTGCCCCCCCTCCCATACCCGAAGAACGCGCTCGAACCGCATACCTCGGCGCAGACGCTCGATTTCCACCACGGCAAGCACCATCAGGCCTATGTGACCAACCTCAACAATCTGGTCAAAGGCACGCCGATGGAAAACCAGTCGCTCGAGGAGATCATCCGGGCGACCGCCAACGACCAGTCCAAGACCGGAATTTTCAACAATGCCGCGCAGGTGTGGAACCACACCTTTTTCTGGAACTGCATGAAGCCGGGCGGCGGCGGCAATCCGAGCGGCGATGTCGCTCAGGCGATCGACCGTGATCTCGGCGGGCTGCAGAAATTCAAGGACGATTTCAAGGCGCGCGCCGTCGGCCAGTTCGGCAGCGGCTGGGCCTGGCTCGTCGCCAGCGGCGGCAAGCTGTCGATCGCCAGCACGCCGAACGCCGTCAACCCGATGGCGCAGGGCCAGACGGCGCTGTTGACCTGCGACGTCTGGGAGCACGCCTATTATCTCGATTTCCAGAACCGCCGGCCCGATTTCGTGCAGGCCTTTCTCGACCATCTGATCAACTGGGACTTCGTCGCCCAGAACCTGGCGAAGGCAAAGTAGCAGACCCCGGCAACACCGGCATGAATCCCCGGGGCAGACCCGGGGATGATCGATCGCCGGTAGTCGGTTAACGAGCGCCTCCCGAACCGCGCCGGTCGTTCCTTACGCAGCACGGCCGAATCTGCATTGGCGCGGCTCGCGGCGCAGCGTCCGCGGTAGTCTGGTCTCGATACTTCGGAGAAGGGAGGCATCATGCCACGGGTTCTGGTCGTCCACGGCGCCGGCATGAACATGCGCGGCAAGGTCCAGACCGAGATTTTCGGACCGATGACCTTGCCGGAATACGACGAGCGCATTCGCGCCTACGCGCGCGATCTCGGTCTCGACGTCGAGATTTTTCACTCAAATCTCGAGGGCGAGATCGTCAACCGGCTGTATCAGGCCAACGACGCCGGCATCGATGCGGCGATCTTCAACCCGGCGGCGTTCGGCTCCGGCTATCCGGCGCTGATCGCGGCGATCTCTCAGGTCAAGTTCCCGACGATCGAGGTCCATATCTCGAACCCGATACGGCGCGGGCCGGCGTCGCAGACCGCCGCGGTCAGCCAGGGCGTCGTTGCCGGCTTCGGTATCGCCGGCTACGAACTCGCGTTGCGCGGCATCCGCGACCTGTTGGCGAAAAAATAGCGCAAACAGCGGCCGGACCGTCCCTGGAGTCAGTGTTCGAGCACGATATCGACCCGGCGTTCGGCGACGCTGGGGTCCTCGGAACCGGTCTGGCCGATCGGCACCTGCTGCACCGTGGCCGGGTTGACCCCGTCATGTTCGAGCTCGTCGGCAACGACCTGGCTGCGCGTCTGGGCGAGGTAATGATTCGCCTTCTGCGATCCGGTGGCGCTGGCCCTGGCCTCGATCCGGATCCCCTTTGCATTGGTCTCGCGGGCTTTTTTGGCGGCGTCGGCAATCACGTCGCGCGACTTCTGCGTCAGATTGGCGCTGAATTCGTCGAAATAGACCAGAAAGCGGTTGCTTTCCTGAGCCCATCCCGGCGGCGCGAGCGCGGCGGATACGATAAGCAGAGCGGCGCACAGCAACGGCATTCGCATCGTGAGCATGGACGTGGAACCATCGGGGTAGTTGCCAATCGGCGGCGACAGTAGCGGAACGGGCCATGCCGCGCCATGGGCGTGACGAGACCGCCGAGACGGCTTCCCGATGGGCTTGCCGACAGGCGGCGCGCGTGGAACTCTGCGCCCAGACGGTACCGATCGGATTGAGGGAGGCGAGATGCGCATTGTCATCGTCGGTCAGCAGGCTTTCGGCAAGGCCGTGCTCGACGCATTCATGGCGCGCGGCGACGAGATTGCCGGCGTCTTCGCGGCGCCTGAAAGACCCGGAGCGCGCCCCGATCCGCTGGTTGCCGCGGCCGAGGAAAAGAAGCTGTCCGTCTACCGCTTTCCGAAATATTCCGATCCAGAGGCCCAGAACGCCTTGCGCGGGCTCAACGCCGATCTCGGCGTGATGGCCTATGTCCTGCTGTTCGCGCCGCCCGAGTTCTGCGCGATCCCGAAGCACGGGATGATCCAGTTCCACCCGTCGCTGTTGCCGCTGCATCGCGGCCCGGCCTCGATCCCGTGGGCGATAATTCGCGGCCGCGGCGAAACCGGGCTGACGATTTTCCGGCCGACCCCGGGGCTCGACGAGGGACCGGTCATTCTGCAGAAGCGGGTCGCGATCGGACCCGACGACACCGCCGCCTCGCTTTATTTCGACAAGATCTTCCCGCTCGGGGTCGAGGCGCTGGTACAGGCGGCCGATCTGGTCGTATCCGGCCGCGCCACCGAGTGGACGCAGGACGAAAGCCAGGCAACCTACGAGGGCTGGGTGCGCGAGGCCGAAGCGCGGATCAACTGGGCCAACCACGTCGATTTTATCTATGACCTGATCCGCGGCTGCAACCCGGCGCCGGGGGCCTGGACGACTTTCACGCCCCAGGACAGTGCCGAGGGCGCCGAAGCGCAGAAGCTCTACCTGTTCGACTCGAAAAAGATCATGGCGCCGACCTTCGGCACGGTGCGCGGCAAGAAGATTGGCGAGGTCGTGTCGGCCGGCCCCGAGGGGCTGCGCATCCTGGGACAGGGCGGGTTTATCGAATGCTCGCGGCTGCGCCTCGGCAACGGCGCCAAGGTCAAATCGAGCGAGGTGGACATCCCGGTCGGGACCATATTGGGCGGGTGAGCAGCGACTGAGTGCCC
This sequence comes from Alphaproteobacteria bacterium, assembly GCA_050181375.1. Classification (GTDB taxonomy): domain Bacteria; phylum Pseudomonadota; class Alphaproteobacteria; order ATCC43930; family CGMCC-115725; genus DATARH01. The sequence continues at coordinate 8,389 of JBFXDF010000001.1, read as the reverse complement.
GTTGTATTCCGGAGCGGCGGCTTTCGATTTTTCTTCTATGCCAACGAGGGCAGTCCGCGCGAGCCATACCATATTCATGTCGAACGCGGTGAACAGCAGGCCAAGTTCTGGCTGCGGCCGGAAGTCTCGATTGCTTACAATGATGGCTTCGACGCAAGGGCATTGCGAGAACTAATGAGATTGGTCGAGGGCAACCGTGGACGTATCGAGAAAGCGTGGAACGACTTCTTTCGTGAAGGCGACCGGCATTAGGTTTGACGACGACAACATGTGGGTTGAGTTGTCGGACGGGCGCACTCTGGGCGTGCCGCTCGCCTGGTTTCCGCGCCTGTTGCATGCAACCGCCGAGCAGCGGGAAGCCTGCCGGATCAGCAGCCGTGGTCTTCACTGGGAAGCCTTGGACGAAGATATATCGCTTGCTGGCCTACTGGCTGGCCGGGGGGATCAGACACGGCGGCTACCCAACGCAGCGGAGTAATAAACATCATTGGATATCGAACTGGCTCAGGCAGGGCATCGTATCTCTCCAAGCGGTCACTTCGGCTATCGACTCCATCAACGAGAAGAACGCAAGCTCCAGATAGGCCGTAAATCTTTCATCCCGGCACAAGCTCGCGGTAGAGCGCCTGATATTGCCGGGCCGAGGCGGTCCAGCTGAAGTCGCGGGTCATCCCGCGCCGCATCAACCGCCGCCACGCGGCGCGGTCGCCGTAGAGCTCGATGGCCCGCTGCATCGCGCTGAGCAGCGCCTCCGGTGTTTCGTCGTCGAAAGCGAAGCCGGTCGCGGCGCCGTCGGCCAGCGTCACCGCGTTTGCGTCTATTACCGTGTCGGCCAGCCCGCCGGTGCGGCGCACGACCGGCGGCGAGCCGTAGCGCAGCGCATATAGCTGTGTCAGGCCGCACGGCTCGAAGCGCGACGGCACGACAATGCTGTCGCTGCCGCCGATAATCAGATGCGACAGCGCGTCGTCGTACCCGATCTCCACCGCAACCTTGCCGGGATGGCTTTGCGCGGCGGCCCGGAAGCCGGCCTCAAGACCGGCGTCGCCGCTGCCCAGCAGCACGAGACGGCCGCCGAGCGCAACGAGGCCCGGCAGGGCGGCGAGCAGCAGATCGAGACCCTTCTGCGGGGTCAGCCGGGTGACCGCGCCGAATAGCGGCCCACCCGCGTCGTCCCCGCCATTGTCCGTGTCGAGGTCGAAGCGATGCGCGAGCGCCTCCCTCGCCTCTGACTTGTCGGCCAGATCGTCATCGTCGGCCGAAAACGGAACCGGCAGAAACGCATCGTTCTCCGGCGACCAGATCGACGGATCGACGCCATTGAGGATACCGGTCAGTTCTGCGGCGCGGGTGCGCAGCAGCCCGTCGAGACCCCAGCCGAAGGCGGGGGTCTGGATCTCGCGCGCGTAGGTTGGGCTGACCGTCGTCAGCCGGTCGGCGTAGAACAGCCCGGCCTTAAGGAACGCGAGCCCGCCGTAGAACTCGACCCCGTCCGTCGCGAAGAAATTCGGCGGCAGCGCCAGATCGGTGAAGAACGCCGCTGGAAAGTATCCCTGATAGGCAATGTTGTGCACGGTAAAGACGCTCGGCACCACGGCGCCCTCCGCGCGCAGATAGGCCGGAGCGAGCCCGGCGTGCCAGTCGTGGCAATGCAGCAGATCGGGCCGCCAGGCCGGGTCGGCACCCCGCGCCAGCGCCGCAGCCGCCCAGCCGAGCAGCGCGAAGCGGCGGTGGTTGTCGGGCCAGTCGCTACCGTCCGGCGCCTGATACGGCGTGCCCGGCCGGTCGTAGAAGGCCGGGTGATCGACGAGGTATGCGGCGATCGCGCCGTCCGGAACCCGCGCGAGCGCGATCCGCACCCGCTCGGCCGCAAACGGCGTCCGCAGCCTGACGATTTCGGTCAATTCGAAAATGTCGAGGAATTCCGCGAAGCCGGGCAGCACGAGTCGAATATCGGCGCCGGCCGCGCCGAGCGCCGGCGGCAGCGCCGCCATGACGTCGCCGAGGCCGCCGGTCTTGACCCAGGGATAGAGTTCGGCCGCGGCGTGGAGAACCCGCACTGGCGCCGGCGCCCCGGCCGTGGAGGCAGCCGGCGGCGCGACTGGATCGGCGTAGCCGGGAGGGTGTTTGGAGGTAAGACCCCGCAACGGAGATTTCCATGACATCGCGACGCTCGGACAGGCTCGGCCCAGGTGGAGTTGAGAGAGGCGGACCGCCACAGCCTTTAGCCGGTCCGGCGGCCAATAACGAGGACGAATACGATCACAGCGGCGCCGTCGCCGACACCACCGGGCGCGGGCTGCGCCCGCGCTCGACCGATCCGCAGACCGGGCCGGGTCCCGATACCGGGCCGCACACCGCCGATCAGCGTCCCGAGCCCGACCGTGACACAGCCGGGCGCTCGGGAGCCGATACCGGGGCCGGCTCGCACGCCAGGACCGGGATGGCGGAGGCCGATCTCGATCCGGCGACCGGCGGGCTTGGCGAGATGGGAGCAGCCGGCAGCGCCTCGCCAAGCCGCTCGCGGACGCGCACCGCCGTATATGGAACCGATACCGAGCCGTTCGCCGACGGCGCGGCGCGCGAGAAGCGCGAGTAGGATCGGCCGGGTGCTCGCAAGACCGCTGCTTACCCGGCGTTCGCGGCTGCTTTGGTTTGCCTTCCGGGCGGGGCCAGCCGGGTTTTTTCCCTGTTCCGGCCGCTATTTTGCTGCTTCTGCAGGAAATCAGCAGCAAACGGCCGGCGCGAGTCCTTGCGCGCCGCCGGTTTCGCGCGTCCGGAGGTCGGATTTTGCAGCAAAAGAACAGCAAACGCCCGCTTCGGCATCCCCTCAGAGCCATCGCAACCGGCTAATTGATACTCCAGCAATGTGGCGAATTTCGCGTCACCGGCATGCATGAGGCAAATTCAAACTGAGGCGGCCGCCGCCCAGGAACGTATCATCCCGGCAAAGGTCAGCGCCCACGCCGCCAGCGCCAGCCAGATAAAGACATCGGATACCGGCGCCAGAAACGGCAGACCGGCGTCGCGCGCGACATGCCAGCTCGCCGCGGTGTACATGCCGATCGGGAACACCATCGCCCAGTTGTCGATCCGGTAGACCGGCCGGACGCCGCGGCAATAACGCCACAGGGTGAGCATGGCGAGCAGCGGGATCCACCAGCTCGCGATTGTCCAGAACAGGACGGTCGCGGCCAGCGCCGCTTCACGAAACGGGAGCATCGCCGGGGTTTGATCGCTCGCCGCGAGCAGGCGGGTGCCCGCCAGCGTGGTGATGGCCGCCGCCCCCATGTTGATCCAATAGGGCGCGGTAAACTGCTCGGGCCGCAGCGGCAGAAACATCCAGCGCGCCACGATCAATGTAATCAGAACCGCGTAAAAAGCGCTGCCCAGAAGAAACAGGCAAAGCGCGACGAACAACGCCGTGTCAGGCAATTCCAATGCGCGGCTGGTGTGCGTCGACAGGATCGCCACCCCTTGGGTGGCGACCACGATGAGCAGCCAGCTGCCGTCGATGGCGGCTGCGCCATCCGGCTTGCGCAGGCGGATCGTCGCGCGCGCGAGAATGGCGTAGATCGCGACGACCCAGAGGAGCCCGGCCGCAACGCAGAAGATATCGACCACGGTCTGGTAAGCGGTCGCGAGTGCCATCTCGTCGCCCAATACGCAAAGGGCGGCGACGAGCGTCAGCGATCCCGGACCGCGGGAACCGAGCAATTCCGCCCCGGCCGTCGCGGGCGCCATGCAGAACCACACGACGAGAGCGGCGCCCCAGAACGAAAACTGGGCGAGGTTCAGGCCAAAGAGCCCGTTCGAGAGCCACGCCAGCCCCTCGAGCCGCGCCGCTATCGAGACGATGCCGGTCGCCATCACGCAGGCGAAATACCCGTACGGAAAACCCTCGTCGAAAAGCCGGCGCACCCGCAGCTGTCCCGAAAATGATGTATCGGCCAACCCGGGACGGCGATCAGCTTTTCCGCCGGTAGCTCATCAGCCCGCCGGTCTGTTTCGGCGGATGCGCCGCCAGTGCCTCCTCGCGCGGCTCGCAGCCCCAGCCGGGACGGTCCGGCACCGCGAAATACCCATCGACAAACTCGGGCGCGTGCGTGAACAGCTCCGCATCCCATTCCAGCCGGTCGACGTCGATCTCCATGATCCGCAGGTTCGGCACGGCCGCCGCGAAATGCACGTTCATGAACGACGCGAGGTGGCCGTAGAAATTGTGCGGGGCGATGTTGACCTCGTGCGCCTCGGCGAGATTGGCGATCTTCATCGATTGCCAGACGCCGTTCCACACCGCGTCGATAATCGCGACATCCATCGCCTGGGCGCGGAAATAGGGCAGGAATTCGCGGATGCCCAACAGCGTCTCGCACGAGCTGACCGGGTGCGGGCTCTGGCGCCGGATATAGCCGAGCGCCTCGGGGTCGTAGCTGTCGATCTCGATCCAGAACATCTCGATATCGGCGATCGCGCGCAGGATTTTCAGATAGCCCTCGGTGCGGGCGTTGAAGTTGAGGTCGAGCAGCAGGTCCATATCCGGGCCGGCGCCCTCGCCGATCGCTTCGAGATGCGTGCGCAGATTGCGCAGGATGCGTTTTTCGACGTTGAGTTCGGGCAGGAACGGCGACGCGAAACCCGGCCGCCAGCCGCGCGGCGGGCCGTTCTCGTCATGGAGAAAGATGTTTGTCTTCAGCGCCGTGAAGCCGCGCTCCCTGGCTTCGGCGCCGATCTTGCGGACGCCGTCGAGATCGGTGATCGCCGGCTTGAAGTAATCCGGCTGGTTGATCCGCCACGTCGCGCAATGCGACCAGTACACCCGGACACGGTCGCGGGTTTTGCCGCCGAGCAGCACGTGGCACGGCACGCCAAGCGCTTTCGCCTTCGCGTCCAGGAGCGCGTTCTCGATCGCGCCGAGACCCTCGGCGACGACGCCGCCCGCCGCCGGCCGGGTCAGCGCGTACAGCTCGGCGAAGATGCGCTCGTGATCGAAGACCGGCTGACCGACGATGCGCGGCTTCAGGCGCTCGATCACAGCGGTAATGCCGGGAGAACCGAACCCCTCGTCGAACTCGCTCCAGCCGACAATGCCTTGATCGGTCGAGAGTTTCAGAAAGTAATAATTCCGCCAGCCGGCGTCGCAGCAACGCACGTCGAGCCCGGTCACCTTCACGTTCATAAACGCCTCTCCTGCGGTGGGAAGCATAATCGCGAAGATTGCTTCGTCGCGGCGCGTCTCGCAATGACCGCTTCATGGTCACCGCGAGCCCACGGGTCCGGCCTTAGGCCAGCCCGAGGATAAACTCCGCGAAGCGACCTCTTTGGAGCCTGCCTTAGCTGCGGGCGCGGCGTGGTGCGCGTGACGAGGCGGTTCGCGATAAGGGCTTGCGCGAGCGTGCGCCGGTTCGAGCCGTGCGGCTGCGCTGCGAGCTTTGCTTTTGTCGAGAAAAACGTCGGGCGATCCAGCGCAGCGCCGCGATGCCGCGCCCGTCGGCGAACAGACCCAGCGGCAGCAGCACCAGCCCGAGCGCCATGATGGAGCTGGTGACGTAGTCCCATTCGGAAAACTCGCCGACCACCACGACAAGACCGGTCACTAGCCCGAGGCCGAAGAGCAGCAGCGCGGCCTTCGTGTAACGCAGCCGGGCCGGCCGAGCGGCGCGGGACCGCGAACCTCCGGTCCGCATCCGCGGGCGGGACGCAGGCGGTCCGTGTGTCAGGTCTACTCCGCCGCCGGCGCCTTCGCGGCGAACCGGGGGTAGTTGGTGTCGTCGATAAAGGCCTCGTCGCCCTCGGTCGGCAGGTTCTCGACGTAGTCGAGACCAGCCTGGATGTTCTCGCCCCAGATTTCGCGCGGCAATTCGTACAGCACCTCGACGCCGTAGCCGTTCGGGTCGCTGATATAGAGGCTGTGCGTCATGCCGTGATTGACGCGACGCTGGAACTTGACGCCGTTCTTGCGCAGCCAGGCAAGCTGGCGGAGCCACGCCTCGCGGCTCGGCATCGTGATCGCGATGTGATTGACCGCGACCGGCATGTCGAACATCTGCCAGTCGGCGGGCGGCTTTGGCAGGTTCGGGTTCTCGACCAGCGCGATGTCGTGGTGGTTCATCTGCCCGTTATGGTCGCCGCTGTAAAAGCGCATGGCGCGCCGGCTGGAGCGGCCGACCTCCTTGAAGCCGAGGATTTCGGTCCAGAACCGGTGCGACTCTTCGATATCGCGGACATTGATCACGAGGTGATTGATGCCGCCCGGCGTCACCGCTTCGGTCGGCGCCGGAGGAGCGATCGGGGAGGTGCCGTCGGCCATGTCTCTATCTCCAAACGCGCCTGGAATCTGGCGTGCGGCGATTATATGGCGACGCCCGCGGCTTTGCCAATCAGGCCGCCACGCGGCCCCGCACCGAAACCGGACGCGCGCGGACGCAACGTCCCGCCCGCACCAGCCGCTATGCGGTCAATCCGGTTTCTCGGAGATGATGGCGCCGGTCTTCGGGTCGGCCTGAAACTCCATTTGCCGGCCGTTTTTTATTCCCTCGCCTTCCCAGCGTCCGTTATCGGCTTTCAGTTCCGAGATCTGCGTGTAACCCGCTTCCTTGATCTTTTGCGCGACCTGTTCGAGCGGCATCCAATCCGACCCGGGGGTATCCGCCAAGGCGATTGTCGAGCCGCCGGCAAGCGCGAGCACGACGGCAACGCTCAGCAACTGTCGCATCGAGTTCTCCATTTGGTCGCGAATGTTGGCCAACGGCGGCGAAAACGATCGGTTCCGACCGTGACGCGGCTCACGGCCCGCCGGAATGGCGGCATTACGACGCCTGCAGCACGACATCCTCGTAGGCCGGCCACGGGTCGAGATAGATGTCGCCGATCGTATCCTTGACGACGCGCGGTCCCACCCCCATCAGCGCGCGGAAATCGTAGACCGGCGCGAACATCATGCGGTCGATCGTCAATTGCTGGATTTTGTGCAGCATTTCTTCGCGCTTCTTCTGATCGCGTTCCTTCGCCTGCTTCAGATAGAGTTCGTCGATATCGGGGTAGCCGCCCTCGGCATAGGCGCCCTTCGAGTACATGAAGTTGTCGACGCGGCTCGCGGCGTTGCCGGCGGCGCCGGCGCCGGTCATGTAAAGACCGTGGAATTTGTGCGCCTTCCAGTCGGCGTAGAAGGCGGCCCGCTCCATCGGCGCGAGCCTCACCCGGATCCCGGCGGCGTTGAGATCGTTGGCGACGGCCTCGGCGGCGGTCGGGAAGCCGGGGATCGCGTGAAACAGGCCGGCGTCGTAGCCGTTCGGGTGGCCAGCCTCGGCGAGCAGCTGCTTTGCCTTTTGCGGGTCATACGGGAACGGCGGGACCTGCAGCGCGAACTCCATGACGCGCGGCACGATGACGCCGGCCGGCGGGCAGTAGCCGAGGCAGGCCACCTTGCTGATCCCCTCGCGGTTGATCGCATACGCGACGGCCTGCCGCATCCGGATGTCGTGCCACGGCGATTTCGGGTCCCACTGATCGGGAAATTCGATCCATTGACACGAGGCGTGCTTGCTCGGAACGATCCGGGTCCCGGGATTGTCGATCAGCCCCTGCGCGGCGACGCTTTCGAGCGCGGCCGCGATGTCGGCCTCGCCGGTTTTTACCATCAGCGCGCGCGAATCGACATCGGGGACGCTGCGCAACACGACATTCCTGATATTCGGCTTCTTGCGCCAGTATTTTTCAAATGCCTCGAACACGACTTCGACACCGGGCTGCGTACTGACGAGTTTGTAGGGGCCGGCGCCGATCGGCTTCTGCTTGAACCCGTCGTCGCCGACCTTCTCGATATAGTTTTTCGGTACGACAAGACCGGCGGCGGTGGCGGTGCTACCGTACATCGACATGAAATCGGGCCAGACCTCCTTCAGGTGAAAACGGACGACACGCGGATCGACGATTTCGACCCGCGCCACCTTGTCTTTCAGCTCGGTGGCGCCGGCGCCCTGGTAGCGGTCAAAGCTGAACTTGACGTCATCGGTGGTCAGGGGATCGCCATTGTGAAAACTCAGGTTCGGGCGCAGCTTGAATTCGTAGGTCAGCCCGTCCTCGCTTTCGCTCCACGATTCGGCGAGCGCCGGACCCATCTCGGTGCCGGGATAGGCCCGCACCAGCGCATCGTGCAGCGCGTAGAGCACGCCGAACGGCGTGATCTGCGGCGGCGCGCTCGACGGATCGAACCACGCCGGCGATATCGTCACGTGAAACGCGAGCACAAAGGTGTCGGGGCCGGGAGCGGCAAGGAGCGCCGGAGCGCGCAGCACGGCCGGCGCCGCGGCCAGCGAGGCGATGACGGCGCGGCGGGACAGCCGGTTACGAAGCGGGGCCACTGCTTTCCTCCCGTTCTGTAAATCTT